>NZ_QHJH01000167.1 GCF_003947455.1 Streptomyces sp. WAC 04229
CGGGGACGGACACGGCTTGCTCCTTCGGGGGACTCCACCGTAGGCGGAGTGAGCGGAGGGGAGGACGGCGCAGGGGGTGCCGCCGGCCGCTCGGCTAATTAACCCACTGGGTAGTTAGTCGCGGTTGGGAAGGGATGTTGCGCGCAGGTTTCCCACGTGTCAAGGGGTCCCGTCGTCCCGAGGCGCCCGCGTTCAGTCCGCCGCGCGCTCCGCCGTCAGATAGGCGATCACCATGTCGCCCAGCATCGCCCGGTAGTGCTCGCGCTGGTCCGGCGCGACCAGGTCGCGCCCGAACAGGGCGCCGAAGGTGTGCCGGTTGGCGACCCGGAAGAAGCAGAAGGAGCTGATCATCGCGTGCAGGTCGACGGCGTCGACGTCGGCCGTGAAGAGGCCGGACCGCTGCCCCTCGTCCAGGATCCGGCGGATCACGTCGAGCGCCGGGGAGCCGATGCTGGCCAGCATCTCCGAGGACGCGATGTGCTCGGCGTCGTGGATGTTCTCGATGCTGACCAGGCGGATGAAGTCCGGGTGCCGCTCATGGTGGTCGAAGGTCACCTCGGCGAGGCGCCGGATGGCCGCCACCGGGTCCAGGTGGTCGACGTCGAGCTGCTGCTCGGCCTCCCGGATCACGCCGTACGCCCGCTCCAGCACGGCCGTGAACAGCTGCTCCTTGCCGCCGAAGTAGTAGTAGATCATCCGCTTGGTGGTGCGGGTGCGGGCCGCGATCTCGTCGACCCGGGCCCCGTCGTAGCCGGCCCGGGCGAACTCCCGCGTCGCCACGTCGAGGATCTCGGCCCGGGTGCGGGCGGCGTCGCGGGTGCGTGTGCCGGTTCGTGCCGGTTCGTCGACGCTGGTCATCGGATTCCTTCGGCTGCGGGCGGCTGGGGCCTGTCTGACCATTCCCGTCTGCCCCGCGACGCCATGCACGCACTCTCGCCGCACCGGGCGCAGAGCCAAGTACATCCAGTACGAGGCTCTACGCCCGGCACGCCGAGAGCACGCACCTGACGCCGCGAGGCCGCCCTCCGGGCGACGACGGGAATGGTCAGACAGGCCCCAGGGGCGGGACTTCGTGCTGGGGCGTGCCGGTGATTGTAGAAGCCTCCGCCTTCCCTCACGCCCCGCCCTCCTGCTATGACTAACGTACTGGTTCGTACATTGCTTCCTCGGGCAGCAGAGCCCGAGCCGCTCAGGAGGTCGTCCCCGGTGGCCAAGGACTCGTTTCTCGTCGGACTGATCGGTTCCGGCATCGGCCCGTCGCTCAGTCCGGCACTGCACGAGCGGGAGGCCGGCCGGCAGGGCCTGCGCTACCTGTACCGGCTGATCGACATCGACCGCCTCGGTGTCCCGCCGGAGGCGGTGGGCGACCTGGTGCGCGCGGCCCGGGACCTGGGCTTCGACGGGCTGAACATCACCCACCCGTGCAAGCAGCTCGTCATCGAGCACCTGGACGCGCTCGCCCCGCAGGCCGAGGCGCTCGGCGCGGTGAACACCGTCGTCTTCGACGACGCCGGCCGCGCGACCGGCCACAACACCGACGTCACCGGTTTCGCCGCGTCCTTCGCCCGCGGGCTGTCCGACGCGCCGCTGGAGCGGATCGTGCAGCTCGGCGCCGGCGGGGCGGGCGCGGCCGTCGCCCACGCCACGCTCACGCTGGGCGCCGGACGCGTGACCGTCGTCGACGCGCTGCCCGAACGGGCCGCCGCCCTCGCCGCCCAGCTGAACGGGCACTTCGGCGACGGGCGCGCCGCCTGCGCAGGCCCGGACGCGCTGCCCGGCCTGCTGACCGGTGCCGACGGCATCGTGCACGCGACCCCCACCGGCATGGCCGCCCACCCCGGACTGCCGCTGCCCGCCGGACTGCTGCACCCCGGGCTGTGGGTCGCCGAGGTCGTCTACCGCCCGCTGGAGACCGAGCTGCTGCGCGCCGCCCGCGCGCTGGGCTGCGCCACCCTCGACGGCGGCGGCATGGCCGTCTTCCAGGCCGTGGACGCGTTCCGGCTGTTCACCGGGCGGGAACCCGACGCCGTGCGGATGCTCGCCGACATCACCGGCCTGGCCGGTGCCGTGGCCGCCCCCAAGTAAGGACCCGAGTAGGAAGAGGTACCGACGTGCGGACGTCCATCGCCACCGTCTCCCTCAGCGGATCCCTCACCGAGAAGCTCACGGCCGCCTCCCGGGCCGGCTTCGACGGCGTGGAGATCTTCGAGAACGACCTGCTGGCCAGCCCGCTGACCCCCGAGGAGATCCGCGCCCGCTGCGCCGACCTCGGCCTGACCATCGACCTCTACCAGCCGATGCGGGACGTCGAGGCGCTGCCCGAGGAGGAGTTCGCCCGCGCGCTGCGCCGCGCCCGGCACAAGTTCGAGCTGATGAACAGGCTCGGCACGGACACCGTCCTGGTCTGCTCCAGCGTCTCCCCGCACGCCGTGGACGACGACGACCTCGCCGCCGCGCAGCTCAGCCGGCTGGCCGACCTGGCCGGGGAGCACGGGGTGCGCGTCGCCTACGAGGCGCTCGCCTGGGGCCGCCACATCAGCACCTGGGACCACGCCTGGCACGTGGTCCGGCGCGCGGACCACCCCGCGCTCGGCACCTGCCTGGACAGCTTCCACATCCTCTCCCGCGCGCGTGACCCCAAGGACCTCGAGGGAATCGGGGACATCCCCGGCGACAAGATCTTCTTCCTCCAGCTCGCCGACGCCCCGCTGCTCGCGATGGACGTCCTGCAGTGGAGCCGCCACTACCGCTGCTTCCCCGGCCAGGGCGGCTTCGACGTCGCCGGACTGCTGCGCCACGTCCTGCGCGCCGGCTACACCGGCCCCCTGTCGCTGGAGGTCTTCAACGACGTCTTCCGGCAGTCCGAGGCCGGACCCACCGCCGTGGACGCCCGGCGCTCCCTGCTCACCCTCCAGGAGAGCGTCGGGCTCGCGGCCCCGCCCGCGCCCGCCGCCCCCACCGGGGTCGCCTTCGCCGAGCTGGTCACGCCCGACGCCGCGCCCGTCTCGGCGGTGCTCGGCGCGCTGGGCTTCGCCCGCACCGCGCGGCACCGGGGCAAACCCGTCGACCTCTGGCAGCGCGGCGGGGCCCGGGTCCTGGTCAACACCGGTCCCGCCGAACGCCGCGACGGCACCCGGCTGGCCGCCGTCGGCCTGGAGTCGCCGGACCCGCGGGGCGCGGCCCGACGCGCCGAGGCACTGCTCGCCCCCGTGCTGCCGCGCCGTCGCGCGCCGGGCGACACCCCGCTGGAGGCGGTGGCCGCTCCCGACGGCACGGAGCTGTTCTTCTGCGCCACCGGGCGCCCCGGACTGCCCGACTGGCGGGCGGACTTCGAGGACACCGGGGCCGCGGCCGGGGCCGACGCCGCGTGGCGCGTGGACCACCTCTCCCTCACCCAGCCCTGGCACCAGTTCGACGAGGCGGCGCTCTTCCACCGCGGCGTCCTCGGGCTGCGCCCGCAGGAGAGCGTGGACGTCGCCGACCCCTACGGGCTGCTGCGCAGCCGCGCCGTCAGCACGGACGACGGCGCCGTCCGGATCGTCCTGACGGTCGGCGCTGCACCCGTCGACGACACCGCGCACGCCCAGCACATCGCCCTGGCCACCGACGACGTGGTCGCCGCCGCCCGAGCCTTCCGTGCCGCCGGCGGCACGCTGCTGCCGATCCCCGCCAACTACCACGACGATCTCGCGGCCCGCTTCGAGTTCGCCGACGGCGAGCTGGAGACGTACCGGGAGCTGGGCATCCTCTACGACCGCGACGCGTACGGGGAGTTCCGGCACTGCTACACCCGCACCGTCGGCCGGGTCTTCTTCGAACTCGTCCAGCGCGACGGCGGCCACCGCGGGTACGGCGCGGCCAACGCTCCGGTACGGCTGGCCGCCCAGCATGCGGCGCGGGGGCTCACTGGCGGCTGACGGTGCGGGTCAGGCCGGTGATCACCGTCGTGGCCAGGATCCAGCCCGTGATGATCAGGACATAGGACAGGGTCTGGTACCAGTTCTCGGGCGAGAAGGCGTTCTCCTGGCCGAAGGAGATCACCGGGAGCAGCAGGTCGAGCGTGTAGAACACCGGGTTGAAGTCGGGGGCCTCCTGCGGCTTGAGCGGCGGCGGGTGGTGCAGCCCGTACGCGAGGGAGCCGACCGCCAGCAGCGACAGCAGCCAGCCGCCCGCGCGCAGCGGCCGGAAACCGTAGCCGACCGTGAC
Source organism: Streptomyces sp. WAC 04229 (assembly GCF_003947455.1). Lineage (GTDB taxonomy): Bacteria > Actinomycetota > Actinomycetes > Streptomycetales > Streptomycetaceae > Streptomyces. Next base: position 4,207 of record NZ_QHJH01000167.1, read on the forward strand.
GTCCTGGAGGTGTCCCCACAGGCGGCCGTACCAGGGCAGGGTGCGGCGCCGCCGTCGCTGCTTGGCGAGCTGCACCACCCGGGCCGCGTCGTCGTCGCCGATCCGGCGGTACGCGGCGGTCAACTGCTCGTAGGTGAAGGGGAGGTAGCTGTCGCCCATCTCCAGCATCGGCAGCCGCCGCTCGGCGGGCTCGTGGGGGATGAGCGACGTGTAGGTGAGGTCGTTGAGCTGGACCCAGTCCGCCACGACGTCCGGCTGCAGAAAGAGCACGTCCACCTGGGCGCGGCGCAGGTTGAGCGCGCCCCGCACCACCGGGCCCTCGCGCAGCCAGAGTTCACCGATCACGCAACTGCTGGCGCGCAGCGCGGTGCCCCCGGGGTTGGCCAGCCGGGCGTGCGACAGGTCAAGCCGGCCGGGTATCCGCGCGCCGCGCAGCTCCAGCCGGCCCCGGACCTCCGCGTGCCGCATCAGGACGTCGGCCTCGGTCGTGAGCGTCTCGGCCTGGAGGGCGGTGCCGCCCGGCCGGTCGAGTACCGCTTCGGTGAGGTTGACCGTCCCGGTCACCCGGGCCCCGTTGAGGCGTACCTCGCCCCGCGCGTGCAGGCCCGGCGCCCACAGGTCGGCCGCGAGCACCGCCTGGTTCAGCTGGAGCACCGGGCCCTCGGCGTCCGGGGCGTGGATCCGGGTGCTCTCCAGGTACACGCTGCCGGTGACCTCCGCCCCGCCGAGCCGCACCATCCCCTCGAACCGGGCGCGGGTCAGCCGCAGTACGCCGTCCACCCGCGCGGCGTGCCCGATCAGGCCGGGCAGCACGGACTCGCTCAGGTTCAGCTCGCGCAGCCGCGCCGCGTAGAACCGCGGCGCCTCGTCGAAGTGGCAGTGCCGTAACCGCACGGGGTGGCCGACCTCGGCGTACTGCAGCTCCAGGCGCCCGGTGACGCGGGCGCCGGCCAGGCTCAGCGCGGGCACCTCGCCGTCCTCCCGGGGCCCGTCGAGCAGCAGGGCGCGCAACACCGCCGCCCGCACGCTCCGTTCCGGCCCCCAGGAGGCGCCGTCGGCGGGGTCCTCGTCGTCCGCGGCGCGGAAGTCCACCTTCGTGCCCGTGGCGAACGCCCGCCAGACGCGCGCCTCGGCCGGTGTCAGGTCGTTGATCTCCATCGCGGGGACTCTGACCCGAACCGGCCGGTCGCGTCAACGTGTTGCCGGCGCGGCGCGCTACTTCTTCGACGCCTCCACGGCGTGCCCGCCGAACTGGTTGCGCAGCGCGGCGATCATCTTCATCTGCGGGGAGTCGTCCTGCCGGGACGCGAACCGCGCGAAGAGGGAGGCCGTGATCGCCGGCAGCGGCACCGCGTTGTCGATGGCGGCCTCGACGGTCCAGCGGCCCTCTCCGGAGTCGTCCGCGTAGCCGCGCAGCTTCTCCAGGTGGTGGTCCTCGTCGAGGGCGTTGACGGCCAGGTCGAGGAGCCAGGAACGGATCACGGTGCCGTCCTGCCAGGAGCGGAAGACCTCGCGGACGTTGTCCACGGAGTCGACCTTCTCCAGCAGCTCCCAGCCCTCGGCGTACGCCTGCATCATGGCGTACTCGATGCCGTTGTGGACCATCTTGGAGAAGTGCCCGGCACCGACCTTGCCGGCGTGCACGAACCCGTAGGGGCCGTCGGGCTTGAGCGCGTCGAAGATCGGCTTGAGGTCGTCGACGTGCTCCTTCTCGCCGCCGACCATCAGGGCGTAGCCGTTCTTCAGGCCCCACACCCCGCCCGAGACGCCGGCGTCGACGAAGTTGACGCCGTGCTTGGCCAGTTCCTCGGCGTGCCGCTCGTCGTCCGTCCAGCGGGAGTTGCCGCCGTCGATGACGGTGTCGCCGTGCCGGAGCAGCGTGCCCAGCTGGTCGATGACGTGCTGGGTGGCGGCGCCCGCCGGGACCATCACCCAGACCGCGCGCGGCCGGTCCAGCTGCTCGACCATGTCGACCAGGCTGTTCACGTCGGCCCGCTCGGGATTGGTGTCGTATCCGACGACGGTGTGGCCGGCGTTGCGCAGACGCTCGCGCATGTTGCCGCCCATCTTGCCGAGACCCACAAGACCGATCTGCATGTCAGTGCACTTCCTTCAGTTCGCGGTAGGCGGCCACCAGCGCGGCCGTGGACGGATCGAGGCCGGGTACGTCCGCCCCCTCGGTCAGGGCGGGTTCGACGCGCTTGGCGAGCACCTTGCCGAGTTCGACGCCCCACTGGTCGAAGGAGTCGATGTTCCAGACGGCGCCCTGTACGAACACCTTGTGCTCGTACAGCGCGATCAGCTGGCCGAGGACGGACGGGGTCAGCTCGGTGGCCAGGACGGTGGTGGTGGGGTGGTTGCCGCGGAACGTCTTGTGCGGGACCAGTTCCTCCGGCACTCCCTCGGCGCGCACCTCGTCCGGGGTCTTGCCGAAGGCGAGGGCCTGGGTCTGGGCGAAGAAGTTGGCCATCAGCAGGTCGTGCTGGGCCTTCAGCTGCTCGCTCAGCTCGCCGACCGGCCGGGCGAAGCCGATGAAGTCCGCCGGGATCAGCTTGGTGCCCTGGTGGATCAGCTGGTAGTAGGCGTGCTGCCCGTTCGTGCCGGGCGTGCCCCAGACCACCGGCCCGGTCTGCCACTCCACCTCGCCGCCCTCGCGGTCGACGGACTTGCCGTTCGACTCCATGTCGAGCTGCTGGAGGTACGCGGTGAACTTCGACAGGTAGTGCGAGTACGGCAGCACCGCGTGCGACTGCGCGTCGAGGAAGTTGCCGTACCAGACGCCCAGCAGACCGAGGAGCAGCGGCGCGTTGGCCGGGGCCTCGGCGTTGCGGAAGTGGTCGTCGACGATGCGGAAGCCGTCGAGCATCTCCCGGAAGCGGTCCGGCCCGATGGCGATCATCAGGGACAGGCCGATCGCCGAGTCGTAGGAGTACCGGCCGCCGACCCAGTCCCAGAACTCGAACATGTTGGCCGTGTCGATCCCGAACCCGGAGACCTTCTCCGCGTTGGTCGACAGCGCCACGAAGTGCTTCGCGACGGCCTTCTCGTCGCCGTCGTAGGCGTCGAGCAGCCAGGAGCGCGCCGAGGTCGCGTTCGTGATCGTCTCGATGGTCGTGAACGTCTTGGACGCCACGATGAACAGCGTCTCGGCCGGGTCCAGGTCCCGCACCGCCTCGTGCAGGTCCGCGCCGTCCACGTTGGACACGAACCGGAAGGTCAGCGAGCGGTCGGTGAAGGCCCGCAGCGCCTCGTAGGCCATCGCCGGGCCGAGGTCGGAGCCGCCGATGCCGATGTTGACGACGTTGCGGATGCGCCGGCCGCTGTGACCGGTCCACTCGCCGGAGCGCACCTTGTCGGAGAAGGCGGCCATCTTGTCGAGGACGGCGTGCACCTTCGGCACGACGTTCTCGCCGTCGACCTCGACGACCGCGTCCCGCGGGGCGCGCAGCGCGGTGTGCAGGACCGCCCGGTCCTCGGTGATGTTGATCCGCTCGCCGCGGAACATGGCGTCCCGCAGCCCGAACACGCCGGTGGCGGCGGCCAGGTCCTGGAGCAGGGCCAGCGTCTCGTCGGTGACGAGGTGCTTCGAGTAGTCGATGCGCAGGTCGCCGACGCGCACGACGTACCGCTCGGCGCGCCCCGGATCGGCGGCGAAGAGCTCGCGCAGGTCCGGTCGCGCCATGGCGTCCGTGCGGTGGTCCGCGAGCGCGGTCCACTCGGGGCGCCGGTTGAGCTTCGGGGAGTCAGACATGGACGGGGGTCTCCTTGCCGGCCTCGCCGCGCAGGGCGATGGCGTACATCTCGTCGGCGTCGAGGCGCCTGAGCTCCTCGGCGATCAGTTCGGAGGTGGCGCGCACCTTCAGTGCGAGGGAGCGCGGGGGCTGACCGGGCAGGGTCATCGTGGCGAGCGGGCCCTCCGGCCGGTCGATGACGATCTCGCCGTTCGCGGTGGAGAGCCGGACGGCCGTGACGACCGGGCCGTCGGTGACCACACGGTCGACGGTGACGCCGAGGCGCGCCTCCAGCCAGCGGGCCAGCAGCTCGGCCGCCGGGTTGTCCGCCTCGGCCTCGACGACCGCGGAGGTCACCGGCACCCGCGCCTGGTCCAGCGCGGCCGCCAGCATGGACCGCCACAGGGTCAGCCGGGTCCAGGCGAGGTCGGTGTCGCCGGGCGCGTAGCAGCGGACCCGGCGGGCGAGGACCTCCATCGGCCGCTCGACCGCGTACAGGTCGGTGATCCTGCGCTGCGCCAGCGCGCCCAGGGGGTCGCCCGCGGGGTCGTCCGGCGCCTCCACCGGCCACCACACGACGACCGGGGCGTCCGGCAGCAGCAGCGGCAGGACGACCGAGTCGGCGTGCTCGGACACCTCCCCGTACATGCGCAGCACGACGGTCTCACCGGTGCCGGCCTCGGAGCCGACCCGGACCTCGGCGTCGAGGTGGGAGCGGGTGCGGTCGCGCAGGTTGCGGGGGTGGCGCTTGATGACGACCAGGGTGCGCGAGGGGTGCTCGTGCGAGGCCTCCTCGGCCGCCTTGATCGCGTCGTAGGCGTTCTCCTCGTCGGTGACGATGACCAGCGTGAGCACCATGCCCACGGCCGGGGTGCCGATGGCCCGGCGGCCCTGGACCAGCGCCTTGTTGACCTTGCTTGCCGTGGTGTCGGTCAGGTCGATCCTCATGGCCTGCGCCAGCTCCGTCCGTCTCGTGCGAGCATCTCGTCGGCTTCCCGCGGCCCCCAGCCGCCCGAGTCGTACTGGGCGGGCCTGCCGTGCGTGTCCCAGTACTGCTCGATCGGGTCGAGGATCCGCCAGGACTCTTCCACTTCCTGGTGGCGCGGGAACAGGTTGGCGTCGCCCAGAAGGACGTCCAGGATCAGCCGTTCGTACGCCTCCGGGCTGGACTCCGTGAACGACTCGCCGTAGGCGAAGTCCATGGACACGTCCCGGATCTCCATCGACGTGCCCGGCACCTTGGAGCCGAAGCGCACCGTCATGCCCTCGTCCGGCTGGACGCGGATGACGATCGCGTTCTCGCCCAGCTCCTCCGTCGCGGTGGAGTCGAAGGGGGAGTGCGGGGCCCGCTGGAAGACGACCGCGATCTCCGTGACCCGGCGGCCCAGCCGCTTGCCGGTACGCAGGTAGAACGGGACACCCGCCCAGCGGCGGTTGTCGACGCCCAGTTTGATCGCCGCGTAGGTGTCGGTGGTGGAGGCCGGGTCGATGCCCTCCTCCTCCAGGTAGCCCGGCACCTGCGCGCCGCCCTGCCAGCCGCCCGCGTACTGGCCGCGCACGGTGTGGTCGCCGAGGTCCTCCGGCAGCCGTACCGCCTTCAGCACCTTCAGCTTCTCGGTGAGCAGCGACGCCGCGTCGAAGGAGGCGGGTTCCTCCATCGCGGTGAGCGCCATCAGCTGCAGGAGGTGGTTCTGGATGACGTCGCGGGCGGCGCCGATGCCGTCGTAGTAGCCGGCCCGGCCGCCGATGCCGATGTCCTCGGCCATCGTGATCTGCACGTGGTCGACGTAGGACCGGTTCCAGATCGGCTCGTACATCTGGTTGGCGAACCGCAGCGCCAGGATGTTCTGGACGGTCTCCTTGCCCAGGTAGTGGTCGATGCGGAAGACCTGCTCCGGGTCGAAGACCTCGTGCACCAGCGCGTTCAGGTCACGGGCGCTGTCCAGGTCGTGCCCGAACGGCTTCTCGATCACCGCGCGCCGCCAGGAGCCGTCCGGGGCGTCGGTCAGTCCGTGCTTCTTGAGCTGCTGGACGACCTTCGGGAAGAACTTCGGCGGCACCGAGAGGTAGAAGGCGTAGTTGCCGCTGGTGCCGCGGGAGGCGTCCAGCTCGGCCACGGCCTTGCGCAGCTGTTCGAACGCGTCGTCGTCGTCGAAGTCGCCGGGGATGAACCGCATGCCCTCGGAGAGCTGCTGCCAGACCTCCTCGCGGAACGGCGTCCGGGCGTGCTCCTTGACCGCGTCGTGCACGACCTCGGCGAAGTCCTGGTCCTCCCAGTCCCGGCGGGCGAAGCCGACCAGCGAGAAGCCGGGCGGCAGCAGGCCGCGGTTGGCCAGGTCGTACACGGCCGGCATCAGCTTGCGGCGCGAGAGGTCTCCGGTGACGCCGAAGATGACCAGTCCGGAGGGACCGGCGATGCGGGGGAGACGGCGGTCCTGCGGATCGCGCAGGGGGTTGCTCCAGTCGAGCGGTGCCACGGGCGTGACGGCCTTCGCGTCGGCCGCTTTCGCCTTCGCCCCCTTGGCGGCGCGGGCCGGCCCGGCCTTCTTCGCGCTCCGCGGAGCCTTGGCCGGCCCGGCCGCCTTCGCCGCTCCGGCGGCCTGGGACTCCTCGGCCTCCTCGGCATGCAGCGGTCCCGCGGCCTCCCGGGCCGTGCGGGCCTCCTTGGCTTCCTTCGTCGCCTTGGTCTCGTGGACCGTCGTAGCGGGAAGCTCCTCGCTCATTCCCCGTCAACTCCCTTGCTGTCGAGGGACTTCGTCACGGCATCGAGCAGGTCCTGCCAGGCGCTCTCGAACTTGGCCACGCCCTCCTGCTCCAACTGCTCCACCACCTCGTCGTACGAGACACCGAGCCGCTCCACGGCCGCGAGATCCGCCCGCGCCTGGGCGTACCCGCCGGTGACCGTGTCGCCCCGGACGTCGCCGTGATCGGCGGCGGCGTCCAGGGTGGCCTCCGGCATCGTGTTCACGGTGCCGGGAGCGACCAGCTCCTCCACGTACAGGGTGTCCCGGAATGCCGGGTCCTTCACCCCGGTCGACGCCCACAGGGGACGCTGGGCGTTGGCGCGGGCCCCGGCCAGCGCGGTGAAGCGGTCCCCCGCGAAGACGTTCTCGTACGCCTCGTAGGCCAGTCGCGCGTTGGCCAGTGCCGCCTTCCCCCGCAGGGCGAGGGCCTCCTCGGTGCCCAGCAGCGTCAGGCGCTTGTCGATCTCGCTGTCGACGCGGGAGACGAAGAAGGAGGCGACGGAGTGAATGCCCGCCAGGTCGAGTCCGGCCGCCCGCGCCTTCTCCAGACCGGCGAGGTAGGCGTCCATGACCTCGCCGTAGCGCTCCAGGGAGAAGATCAGCGTGACGTTGACGCTGATCCCGGCGCCGATGACCTCGGTGATCGCCGGGAGACCGGCCCTGGTCGCCGGTATCTTGATCATCACGTTGGGGCGGTCGACCAGCCAGGCCAGCTGGCGGGCCTCGGCGATCGTGGCCCGCGTGTCGTGGGCCAGGCGCGGGTCGACCTCGATGGAGACCCGGCCGTCCCGGCCGCCGGTCGCGTCGTACACCTCGCGCAGCACGTCGGCGGCGGCGCGGACGTCGGCGGTGGTCATCATGCGGACCGCCTCGTCCACGGTGACGCCTCTGGTCGCCAGGTCGGCCAGCTGCTCCTCGTAGCCCTCGCCGGAGCCGATGGCGGCCTGGAAGATCGAGGGGTTGGTGGTCACGCCGACGACGTTCTTCGTCCTGATCAGCTCGGCGAGGTTGCCGGAGTCGATCCGCCGCCGCGACAGGTCGTCCAGCCAGACGGAGACGCCCTGGTCGGCCAGGCGCTTGAGTGCTCCCGCGGTCGCGGTTGCTTCGGTCACAATGATCATCTTCTCTTTCTGCGGTCGGACCGGTGGATCCGGTCGGCTCAGCCGCGGGCGGCGGCCAGGGATTCCCTGGCGGCGGCGGCCACGTGGTCGGCGGTGAAGCCGAACTCGGCGAACAGGGTCTCGGCGTCGGCGGAGGCGCCGAAGTGCTCCAGGGAGACGATGCGGCCCGCGTCCCCCACGTACCGGTGCCAGGTCAGGCCGATCCCGGCCTCCACGGCCACCCGGGCCCGCACGGACGGCGGCAGCACGCTCTCGCGGTACGCGCGCGGCTGCTCCTCGAACCACTCGACGGACGGCATCGACACCACCCGGGTGGGCGTGCCCTCCGCCTCCAGCGCCTCCCGCGCGCAAACGGCGAGCTGGACCTCGGATCCGGTGGCGATCAGGACGACGTCCGGGGTGCCGGTGGACGCCTCGGCCAGGACGTAGCCGCCGCGCGCCGCGTCCGGGTTGGGCTCGTACACCGGCACGCCCTGGCGGGTCAGGGCGAGGCCGTGCGGGGCCGGGTGGGTGGCGTGCCGCCGGAGGATCTCGGCCCAGGCGGTCGCGGTCTCGTTGGCGTCGGCCGGGCGGACGACGTTCAGGCCGGGGATGGCGCGCAGCGCGGCGAGGTGCTCGACCGGCTGGTGGGTGGGGCCGTCCTCGCCCAGGCCGACGGAGTCGTGCGTCCACACGTAGGTCACCGGCAGCTGCATCAGCGCGGACATGCGCACCGCGTTGCGCATGTAGTCGGAGAAGACCAGGAAGGTGCCGCCGTAGACGCGGGTGTTGCCGTGCAGCGCGATGCCGTTCATCTCCGCGGCCATCGAGAACTCGCGGATGCCGAAGTGGATCGTGCGGCCGTACGGGTCGGCCTCCGGGAGGGGGTTGCCCTCGGGGAGGAAGGACGACGTCTTGTCGATCGTCGTGTTGTTCGACCCGGCCAGGTCGGCTGAGCCGCCCCACAGCTCGGGCAGCACCGGGCCGAGCGCCTGGAGCACCCTGCCGGACGCGGCGCGGGTGGCGACGGACTTGCCGGTCTCGAACACCGGCAGGGTGTCCTCCCAGCCGTCGGGCAGCCGGCCGGCGACCACGCGGTCGAACAGCTCGGCACGTTCCGGCTGCTCGCCGCGCCAGATGGCGATCCGCTTGTCCCAGGCGGCGTGTGCCTCGGCGCCCCGGTCCAGGGCCTCGCGGGTGTGGGCCAGGACCTCGTCCGCGACCTCGAATGACCGCTCCGGGTCGAAGCCGAGGACGCGCTTGGTGGCGGCGACCTCGTCCGCGCCCAGGGCGGAGCCGTGGGAGGCCTCGGTGTTCCGGGCGTTCGGGGCGGGCCAGGCGATGATCGTGCGCATGGCGATGATGGACGGGCGCCCGGTCTCGGCCCGCGCCGCGGTGAGCGCCTCGTACAGCGCGCGCACGTCGACGTCGCCGTTCTCGGCGGGCTCGACGCGGTGCACGTGCCAGCCGTAGGCGTCGTACCGCTTCAGCACGTCCTCGGAGAACGCGGTCGCCGTGTCGCCCTCGATGGAGATGTGGTTGTCGTCGTAGAGGAGGACGAGGTTGCCGAGCCGCTGGTGCCCGGCGAGCGAGGACGCCTCGGCGGAGACGCCCTCCTGGAGGTCTCCGTCGGAGACGATCGCCCAGACGGTGTGGTCGAAGGGGGACTCGCCCGCGGGCGCCCCCGGGTCGAACAGGCCGCGTTCGTAGCGGGCGGCCATCGCCATGCCGACCGCGTTGGCCACGCCCTGGCCGAGGGGTCCGGTCGTCGTCTCCACGCCCGCGGTGTGCCCGTACTCGGGGTGGCCGGGCGTCTTGGACCCGTGCGTGCGGAAGGCCCTGAGGTCGTCCAGTTCCACCTCGTACCCGGCGAGGTAGAGCTGGGTGTAGAGGGTCAGTGACGTGTGGCCGGGGGAGAGGACGAAGCGGTCACGGCCGGTCCACTCCGGATCGGCGGGGTCGTGCCGCATCACCTTCTGAAAGAGCGTGTACGCCGCCGGGGCCAGGGCCATCGCCGTGCCCGGGTGTCCGTTCCCGACCTTCTGCACCGCATCTGCCGCCAGGACGCGGGCGGTGTCGACGGCACGCCGGTCGAGTTCGGTCCATGCGAAGCGGTCCGCGCTGTCCACTGTCTGCGTGCTCATCTTCAAGAAATCCTCGATCGGAGCGAGAGAACTGGCCTGACGCGTTCAAACTTAAAAGTCTGACTTTTGAGAGGGAAGGTCGTCCTGTGCCAGCCTGTGGTGAAACTGGGACACGCCCCGGCCCCGGGGCGCACGGGCGGGACGACACGAGAAGGACATGGCGGACGAAAACAGTCAAGACGGCGGCGACGGCGACGGGATCAGAACGTTTCCCTTCCCGGTCGATCTCAGCCTCCTCGGCGTCGGTATGCAGATCGGTCCCATGGGCGCGGGCCGCACCTGGCACGCGCACGCCCCGCTGCACCGCGTCCACCGCATCGACTTCCACGTCGTCATGCTCTTCACCGGCGGCCCGGTCCGGCACATGATCGACTTCACCGAGTACGAGGCCACGGCCGGCGACCTGCTGTGGATCCGGCCCGGACAGGTCCACCGCTTCTCGCCGGACAGCGAGTACCGCGGAACCGTGCTGACCATGCAGCCCGGTTTCCTGCCGCGCGCCACCGTGGAGGCCACCGGCCTCTACCGCTACGACCTCCCCCCGCTGCTCCGCCCCGACGAGGCGCGGCTGGCCGGACTGACCGCCGCCCTCGGCCAACTGCGGCGCGAGTACGAGGACGCGACGACCCTGCCGCTCAGCCTGCACACCGCGGTGCTGCGCCACACGCTCTCCGCGTTCCTGCTCCGCCTGGCCCACCTGGCCGTCAGCTCCGCCCAGGCGGCCCGCGAGGGACGGGCGGGCACGCCGTGGGACACGACCTTCACCCTGTTCCGAGAGGCGGTCGAGCGGGGCTTCGCCACCAATCACAGCGTCAGCGCCTACGCCGACGCGCTCGGTTACTCCCGCCGCACCCTGGTCCGCGCGGTGCGCGCCGCCACCGGCGAGACGCCCAAGGGGTTCATCGACAAGCGGGTGGTCCTGGAGGCCAGACGGCTCCTCGCCCACACCGAGATGCCGATCGGCCGGGTCGGCGCGGCGGTCGGCTTCCCGGACGCGGCGAACTTCTCCAAGTTCTTCCAGCAGCACACCGACCAGACGCCGGCGGCCTTCCGCGCCGAGCAGCGCTGAGCGGCCGGCCGGCGGGCGCACGACGAAGGGGCCCCACGGTGTGTGGAGCCCCTTCGCCCTCCTGCGGGGGGCTTGTGCCGGGTTGTGGCCGGGCCGCTCGCGGCTCAGCGGCCGAAGCTGAACCAGTTCACGTTCACGAAGTCGGCGGGCTGGCCGCTGGTGAACGTCAGATACACGTCGTGGGTGCCCGTCACCGACCCGATGTTCGCCGGAACCGTGCGCCACGACTGCCAGCCGCCCGTGCTGCCCACGGCGAAGCTGCCGACCGGCGTACTGGTCCTGCTGTCCAGGCGCACCTCCACCAGACCGCTGGCACCGGCCGGAGCACCGCTCGCCACCGGGCCCTGAACTGCGTGGCCGTGCGCTACTTCGCCGCGGGCACGGGACTGTCCAGACCGAGAAAGTCCCGGCCGGGTGCGGGAGTTCAGCTCGTGAACGTCGCGAACCTCGCGAATGCGAGCAACCGCGCGGGGTGCGTCCGGCCGCGAGGAGCGCGCGGGATCCTCCCTGCCACGCCCCCCGCCGCGGCTTCCGGACGCCACCCCGGCGCCCGGGGGA
>NZ_QHJH01000168.1 GCF_003947455.1 Streptomyces sp. WAC 04229
GGTCACGTGGGTGCCTTCAGGGGCAGGCGTACGCGCAGGCGCCACGTCTCTCCCTCGGCGCCGGCCTCGGCCGCGCCGCCCAGGAGGCGGGCGCGGTCGGTGATGCCGCGCAGGCCGTGGCCGCCGCCGGGGCGCGTGGTGCCGGCCTGGCCGAGAGGGTTCTCGACGGAGATCCGCAGGTCGTCGTCGCGCACGTCGACGCGCAGCGCCACGGTGACGTCCGCGCCCGCGTGCCTGAGCGCGTTGCTCAGCCCCTCCTGCACGATGCGGTACGCCTCGCGCGAGACCGGCGGCGGCAGCGCACCGGGGTCGGCGGTGACCGTGGCGGCCACCCGCAGTCCGCCCGCGCGCGTACGGTGCAGCAGCCCGTCGAGGTCGTCGGCGAGCGTCGGCGCCGGCGCGGTGCCGGGGGCGTCGCCGTCGCGCAGTACGCCCAGTACGGCGTCGAGTTCGCCGACCGTGCGCCGGGTGGTGTCCTCGATCGCGGCCAGCGCCTCGCGGACGAACTCCGGGTCGCTGTCCAGGACCCGGCGGGCGGCGCTCGCCTGGAGGGTGACCGCGCTCAGGGCGTGGCCGACGGAGTCGTGCAGCTCGCGCGCGAGCCGGTTGCGGACGGCGAGCGCGGCGGCGCGGGCCTCGGCCGCCGCGACCCGGTCCTCGGCGGAGGGGCCGAGCAGCGCGGGCGCCCAGCGGGCCAGCAGGGTGCCGCAGACGGCGGCGCACCCGGCGAGCGCGACCAGCATCGCGGCGCCCGCGACCGGCGCGAGCGCGAGCGACCAGGTGTGCCGGAGGACACCGGGCAGCCCCATCCGGTCGTCCCGCAGCGCCGGCACGAACGGCAGCGCGATCAGCGCGGCCGCGAACGGCGGCACCGCGAGCGACATCCCCGCGACGACGCCACCCAGGCCCAGGTGCAGCGTGAACCAGGCCGCCGTGCGCCCCTTCTCGCCCTTGGTGCGGGCGGGGCCGTGGGCGAGCCGGTCCGGCTCGACCCCGCACAGCGACCGCACGACCCCGGACTCCAGCGGCCGGGTCAACGGGAACAGCGAGGTGACGGCGGCCAGCGGCAGCCCGACGGCGAACGAGGCCAGTTGCAGGCGCAGCGACCCGAAGACGTGGGAGTCCCCGGCGACCGGGCCGACGACGACCGAGCCGACCAGGACGTACGGCATGGCGAGCGCGCCGCCGAGGATCAGATGGATCCACCGCAGCCGCGCCCGCCGCCCGAACAGCAGCCCGGCGAACGAGGTCACGGCCGGTCGGCGGGATCGTCCGCCGGGTGCAGCGCGCGGGTGCGGGCCGGCCCCGGCGACGTGGCGGCCGGTGAGGGCGTGAGTGCGAACGTCCGCGTCATGCCTCCACGATCCCGTGCGGAAACCCCAGGCACATCACGCGTGGCGACGATCCGCCTCCGCCGCGCGGCGGAGGGGGTCAGCGCGCGAGGTGGAGGACGACCTCGTCGATCTCCTCGCCCCGCGCCGCCGCGAAGCCCCTGGCCCGGGCGGTCGTCTCGAAGCCGCACTTCTCCAGCACGCGCCGCGACCCGGCGTTGTCGGCCGCCGCGCGGGCGTACAGCGGGCGGTCCGGCACCTCGGCGAGCAGGGCCCTCAGCGCGGCCGTCGCCACCCCGCGGCCCCAGTACGCCCGGTCCACCCAGTAGGTGACCTCGCGTTCGCCCGGCTCCCCGTACACCGCCGCGCTGCCCACGACGTCACCGTCGCCGAGGATGGTCCGCACGATGTCGGCGGAGGCCCGGATCCTGCTCCAGTGGGCCGCGAACGCGTCCCAGTCGGCCGGGTCCTTCGGCGTGAAGGCCGCCATGCGCAGGGCCTCGGGGTCGTTCATCTGCCGGAAGAACACGGGCAGATCGCTGTCGTGGACGTCGCGCAGTGCGATGAGCATGGCTCAGAGCCTACGCGTGGCCAGTGTCAGCCGGTCCCGGGCGTCGAACAGCGCGTCCTTCACCATCTGTTCGTGCGCGGGCGTCAGCCGCGCCACCGGCACCGAGCAGCTGATCGCGTCCCGCGCGGGGGTGCGGTAGGGCACCGCCACGCCGAAGCAGCGCAGCCCCAGCGTGTTCTCCTCGCGGTCCACGGCGAAGCCCTGCTCCCGCACCAGGCGCAGCTCCTCGATGAGCTTCTCCCGGTCGGTGATGGTGTGCTCGGTGAGCGCGGGCAGCGTCTCCGGCAGCATCTTGCGGACCTGCTCGTCGGTGTACGTGCTCAGCAGCGCCTTGCCCAGCGAGGTCGAGTGCGCGGGCAGCCGCCGGCCGACCCGGGTGAACGGCCGCAGGTAGTGCTGCGACTGCCGGGTGGCCAGATAGACGACGTTCGTGCCGTCCAGGCGCGCGAGGTGGATGGTCTCCGTGGTGTCGTCGGAGAGCCGGTCCAGCGTCGGCCGCGCCGCCGCGACCACCTCGTCGCCGTCGATGTACGAGGTGCCGACCAGCAGCGCCCGTACGCCGATGCCGTACCGCGTGCCCGTGGCGTCCGTCTCCACCCAGCCCAGCTCCACCAGCGTGCGCAGCAGCATGTAGAGACTGGACTTGGGATAGCCGACGGCCTCCTGGACCGACGCGAGGGAGTGCATACCGGGGCGTCCGGCGAAGTACTCGAGCAGCTCAACCGTCCGCACCGCGGACTTGACCTGCGCTCCGCCCCCCGTCTCGCCAGCCGACATCGCCCTTGACCCCTTCGTTCGCCGGGAAATAGTCTCGAACAGCATATTCATCATCAGAGACAGCGTTCAGTATATCGAACGGTCGGATGCAGAGCACGTGGAGGGACCCGCGGTGGCAGCAGCACCAGTCTGGAGTGTCGACCCCCGTACCGGGAAGCAGCGTGAACAGGTCGCGGTGGAAGCCACCGCCCAGGAGGTGGACGACGCCGTCCGCGCCGCGCACGCCGCCCGCGGCGCCCTCGCGGACCGTACCGTCCGCGCGGCCTTCCTGCGCGGTGCCGCCGACGAACTGAAGGCCGCCGAGGACACGCTGGTCGAGGTCGCCGACGCGGAGACCGCGCTGGGCCCGGTCAGGCTCACCGGCGAACTGGCCCGCACCTGCTACCAGCTGCGCGCCTTCGCGGACCTCGTGGACGAGGGCGAGTTCCTCGGCGTCGTGGTCAACCACCCCGACGACACCGCCACCCCGCCCATCCCGGACCTGCGCCGCTACAAGGTGCCCCTCGGCGTCGTCGCGGTCTACTCCGCCTCCAACTTCCCGTTCGCCTTCTCCGTCCCCGGCGGCGACACCGCCAGCGCCCTCGCGGCCGGCTGCCCGGTCGTCGTCAAGGCCCACCCCGACCACCCGGCCCTGTCCGAACTGGTCGCCAAGGTGCTGCGCCGCGCCGCGGCCCGGCACGGCATCCCGGACGGCGTACTCGGCCTGGTGCACGGTTTCGAGGCCGGCATCGAACTGGTCCGGCATCCGCTCGTCGCGGCGGCCGGCTTCACGGGCTCCATCCGCGGTGGCCGCGCGCTCTTCGACGCGGCCGCGGCGCGGCCGGTGCCGATCCCCTTCCACGGCGAGCTGGGCTCGCTGAACCCGGTCGTCGTCACGGAGGCGGCGGCCGCCGAGCGGGCGGACGCGATCGGCGCGGGCCTGGCCGGCTCGATGACCCTGGGCGTCGGCCAGTTCTGCGTGAAGCCGGGCCTGGTCCTGGTGCCGGCGGGCGCCGCCGGTGACGGCCTGGTCAAGACGCTCACGGACGCGGTCAGCGACACCGACGCCGGGGTCCTGCTCGACCACCGCATGCGGGACAACTTCGTGGCCGGCGTCGCCGAGCGCGCGGCACTGCCCGACGTGGAGTCGCCGGTGACGCCGGGCGCGGGCGGCGAGCACACCGTCGCCGCCGGGTTCCTCACCGTGCCGGCATCGCGGCTCGCGGCGGAGGGGGAGCACGATCTGCTCCTGGAGGAGTGCTTCGGGCCGGTCACCGTGGTGGCCCGCTATCAGGACGAGGACGAGGTACGGGGCGTGCTGTCGCGGCTGCCGGGGAACCTCACGGCGACCGTGCAGCTCTCCTCGGGAGAGGTCGCGGGGGAGGGGAGTGGCGCCGAGCTTCTCGGTGCGGTGACGCCGCTGGCGGGGCGGGTGCTGGTGAACGGGTGGCCGACGGGGGTCGCCGTGGCGGCGGCTCAGCATCACGGGGGGCCGTATCCCGCCACGACGTCGACGTCCACGTCGGTGGGTGGGACGGCGGTCGAGCGGTGGCTGCGGCCGGTTGCGTATCAGGGGGTGCCGGAGGCCCTGCTGCCGGTGGAATTGCGGGATGACAATCCATTGGGACTGCCTCGGCGGTTCAACGGGGTGCTTGAGCGGTAGCGGTTGCGCCGTGGGGGTGCGGGTTCGTTGCGGGGTGCGGCTCCGTTGTGGCTGGTCGCGCCCACGCGGCGGAGCCGCACATTGATACAGCCCCGCGCCCCTGAGTGTCTCCACCCATCGGAGAGAATCAGTACATGGACATCGCACTTCCCGAACTGCCCTTCCCCCTCCGCCCCTACGGACCCGACGGTGCCTGGTCCTACGAAGGCGGTGTGCTCACCGGGGTGGCGGGGGCCCGGCAGGACCGGTTCGTGACGCCGACCGGGGAGGCGCTGGACACCCCCTCCGACGCGCCCCGGCTGCTCGGCGCGCCCGACGGGGACTTCCAGCTCGTCGCCCGGGTCACCGTCGGGTTCCAGGGGGCCTTCGACGCCGGGGTGCTCTACGTGCACGTCGGTGAGCGGGCGTGGGCCAAGCTGTGTCTGGAGTACTCGCCGGACGTGCCCACCGTCTGCACGGTGGTCACACGGGGCCACTCCGACGACTGCAACTCCTTCACGGTGGACGGGAGTTCCGTCTGGTTCCGGGTCAGCCGCAGCGGGCGGGCCTTCGCCTTCCACGCGTCGCTCGACGGTGAGCGCTGGACCTTCGTCCGGCTCTTCACGCTCGGCGACGCGGAGGAGACCGGTGCGGCCCTGGTCGGCTTCCTGGCCCAGGCGCCGACGGGGGAGGGCTGCGTCGTGACGTACGACCGCCTGGAGTTCCGGCCGGGCTGGCCGGCGGACCTGCGCGACGGCAGCTGACGCAACCGGCAGGGTGGTCGCGCGCGTCCTGCGGTGCATGATCAGCGAACGTGTGACCGGAAGCAGGGTGATCCGCACCGTCCTGCCCGCCGAGGCCGAGACCGTCGCCGCCCTGCACGCCCGGGCCCGGGCGACGTACTACCCCGACGGGCTGCCCGACGACGGTCTCGACTGGCCGGCCGTCTGGCGCACCGCCGTGGAGCGGACCGACGGGCACGTGCTGTGCGCGGTGGAACAGGGGCGCATCGCCGCCATCGCCTCGTTCCGGGTCCCGGAGGACGGACCGGCGGACACGGTCAAGCTGTTCCAGTTCCACGTCGACCCCGGCCACTGGCGCGCCGGCCTCGGCACCGCGCTGCACGCCGCCTGCGTCGAGCAGTGGCAGGCCGACGGCCGGCGGACGGCGGTGCTGGACGTGCACGTCGACAACCGGCGGGCGCAGGGCTTCTACGCCCGCCTGGGCTGGTTCCCGGACCCGGACAACCCGCCCGCCGAGGGCGACCACCACCTGTTCCTGCGTTTCCGGGTGCCCGGGGAATGAGGCCCGCTGCTTGAACGTTCACGTATGGGCGCGGAGAGGGCCTCCGCACCCGTACGACCTGGAGAAGAGCCGAGACATGCGCGTCGAGATCTGGAGCGACATCGCCTGCCCGTGGTGCTACGTGGGCAAGGCCCGCTTCGAGAAGGCGCTGGCGGCCTTCCCGCACCGGGACGGCGTCGAGGTGGTCCACCGGTCGTTCGAGCTGGACCCCGGGCGGGCCAAGGAGGACGTGCAGCCGGTGCTGACGATGCTCACCGCCAAGTACGGCATGAGCGAGGCGCAGGCGCGGGCCGGTGAGGACAACCTCGGCGCGCAGGCCGCCGCCGAGGGCCTGGACTACCGCACCCGCGACCGCGACCACGGCAGCACCTTCGACATGCACCGGCTGCTGCACCTCGCCAGGGAACGGGGCCGCCACGACGCCCTGCTGGACGCCTTCTACCGGGCCAACTTCGCCGAGGAGCGCTCCGTCTTCAACGACGACGAGCGGCTCGTGGAGCTGGCCGCCGCCGCGGGCCTGGACGCCGACGAGGCCCGTGCGGTGCTCGCCGACCCCGCCGCCTACGCCGACGAGGTCCGCGCCGACGAGCGCGAGGCCGCGCAGCTCGGCGCCACCGGAGTGCCGTTCTTCGTGCTCGACCGGGCCTACGGCGTCTCCGGCGCCCAGCCCGCCGAGGTCTTCGCCCAGGCGCTGACGCAGGCGTGGGGCGAGCGGACCCCGCTGAAGCTGATCGACGACGGCGGCGCGGAGGCGTGCGGTCCCGACGGCTGTGCGGTGCCCGGGGCCGAGAACCCCAGGTGAGGGCCCGTACATAAGCGTTGCTTGGAGAAACCGCGTAGAAATACGCAATGGACGGGGAGGTCACGGGGCCGCACAGTGGGGGCATGGAGAGCTTCGAGAATCTCGTCCGTGCCGAGTTCGCCCCGAAGACCACGTACCTCAACACCGCCAGCACCGGCCTGCTGCCCGCCAGGGCCCTCGTCGCGATGCGGGACGCGGCGGCGTCGGCCGCGGCCGGGCAGCCGCTCGACATGTTCGCCGACGTCGAGGCGTGCCGGTCCGCCTACGCCCGGCTCGTGGGGGTGCCCGCCACCCGGGTCGCGGCCGGTGCCTCGGTGGCCACCTACAGCGGCCTGGTCGCCGCCGCACTGCCTGCGGGCGCCGAAGTCCTCACCGCCGAGGCCGACTTCGCCTCGCTGGTGAACCCCTTGTACATGCGGGGCGACCTCAAGGTGCGCGCCGTGCCCTTGGAGCGCCTCGCCGAGTCGGTGGGCCAGGACACCGCGCTCGTCGCGGTCAGCTCGGTCCAGTCGGCCGACGGGCGGATCGCCGACCTCGCGGCGGTGCGGGACGCGGCCCGGGCGCACGGGGCGCGGACGCTGATCGACGTCTCCCAGGCGAACGGCTGGCTGCCGACGGCCGCGGACGACTTCGACTTCGTGGTCGCCGTCGCCTACAAGTGGGTGCTGTGCCCGCGCGGCGTCGCCTTCCTCGTCGTACCGGAGGACCTCGGGGAGTCGGCGGGGCTGGCGCCGCTGTTCGCCGGCTGGGCGTCGGGGGAGCACCCCTGGGACAGCTGCTACGGCCCCGTCCAGGAACTCGCGCACTCTGCCCGGCGCTTCGATGAGAGCCCCGCCCTGTTCTCGTACACCGGAGCCAGGCACTCGCTGGCGCTGATCGAGGAGCTGGGCGTGGACGCCGTGCACGCCCACGACACCCATCTCGCCGACCGGTTCCGCGCGGGCGTGCTGTCGCTGGGCCACGAGCCGGTGGCCGCGCCGGGCTCCGCCATCGTGTCCGTGCCCGGTCTCGGCCGGCGCAGGGACGAGGTGAGCCGGGCCGGCGTCGAGGTCTCCGACCGGGCGGGGAACCTGCGGGCCGCCTTCCACCTGTACAACACAGCGGCCGACGTCGACCGGCTGCTGGACGTGCTGGCCGGCTGAGAACATGCATCGGGCAGGAGCCTCCCGTCCCACACAAAAGGCCCCTGCCCGAGTTCAGATGCGGGTCACCTCACCGGGGTGAAGTCCCGCGCGCCGATGAAGTCCGGCCGCCGGATCGGTGCCGCGAACGGATCGACCGCGGTGTTCTCGACGCTGTTGAAGACGATGAACACGTTGCTGCGCGGGAAGGGCGTGATGTTGTCGCCCGATCCGTGCATGCAGTTGCAGTCGAACCAGGTCGCCGAGCCGGCCTTGCCGGTGAACAGCTTGATGCCGTACTCCGAGGCCATCTTCGTCAGGGCCTCGTCGGACGGCGTCCCCGCGTCCTGCATCTGCAGGGACTTCTTGTAGTTGTCCTTCGGCGTGGCCCCCGCGCACCCGAGGAACGTCTTGTGCGACCCCGGCATGATCATGAGACCGCCGTTGGTGTCGTAGTTCTCGGTGAGCGCGATCGAGACCGAGATCGTCCGCATGTTGGGCAGGCCGTCCTCGGCGTGCCATGTCTCGAAGTCCGAGTGCCAGTAGAAACCGCTGGCCCCGAAGCCGGGCTTGACGTTGATCCGCGACTGGTGGACGTAGACGTCCGAGCCGAGGATCTGCCGGGCCCGTCCGACCACTCGTTCGTCCCGCACGAGGTTGGCGAAGACCTCGCTGATCTTGTGCACCTCGAAGACCGACCGGATCTCCTTGGACTGCGGCTCGACGATCGAGCGCTCGTCCGCGCGGATGGCCGGGTCGGTGGTGAGGCGCTCCAGCTCCCGCTGGTAGACCGCGACCTCGTCCGGCCCGATGAGCTGGTCGATGGCGAGGAATCCGTCGCGCTCCAAGGACTGGAGGTCACCCTGCGAGACGGGACCGGGCGTGTCGGGGGAGCCCCAGACGACCGGGTCCTGCCGGGGGGTTGCCACCTCGGTGGCGCCGCGGGTGGGATAGAGATCGGTGACGTTCGTGGTCATGGTCACGATGACTCACACCTCCTCGGTGAGCAGCGGGTAGACGCCGTTCTCGTCGTGGTCCTCCCGTCCGGTCACGGGCGGGTTGAAGACGCACAGGCAGTGGAAGTCCTCCTTGACCTTGAGCGTGTGCCGCTCGTGGCCGTTGAGGAGGTACATCGTGCCCGGCGTGATGGTGTACGTCTTCCCCGTCTCGCGGTCGGTCAACTCGGCTTCGCCCTTGGTACAGACGACGGCCTCGATGTGGTTCGCGTACCACATCGACGTCTCCGTACCCGCGTACAGAATCGTCTCGTGGAGGGAGAAGCCGACCTTCTCCTTCGCGAGGACGATGCGCTTGCTCTCCCAGGTGCCGGACGCCGACTTCACGTGCCGGTCGGTGCCTTCGATCTCCTTGAACGAACGGACGATCACGGTGTTGCGATGCCTCCTAGGTGAAGGGTGTGCAGGTTCCCCGGCGCCTTCGGTCACGCGGGCCGAAGGCGCCGGAAGCAGTGGTGGTGTCAGGCCGTCTCACGCACGGCCCGGGCGAGGGTCTTCATGCCCTCGTCCAGCTCTTCGGGCGTGATGGTGAGCGCCGGGAGCAGCTTGACGACCTCGCTCTCGGGGCCGGACGTCTCGATGAGCAGTCCGAGCTCGAAGGCGCGCTTGGCGACCTTCCCCGCGCGGTCCTTGTCGTGGAACTCCAGGCCCCAGACCAGGCCGCGGCCCCGGTACTCCTTGACGTCCGCGAGGTTCTCCTCGGTGATGGCGATCATGTGCTGCTCGACCTGCTCGCCGCGGGTGCGGGTCTGCTTCTCCATCGCCGACCCGTCGGCCCAGTACGTCTCAAGCGTGGCGGTCGCGGTGACGAAGGCCGGGTTGTTGCCGCGGAAGGTGCCGTTGTGCTCGCCCGGCTCCCAGACGTCCAGCTCCGGCTTGAACAGGCACAGCGACATCGGCAGGCCGTAGCCGCTGATCGACTTGGATACGGTCACGATGTCCGGCGTGATGCCCGCCTCCTCGAAGGAGAAGAAGGCGCCGGTCCGGCCGCAGCCCATCTGGATGTCGTCCACGATGAGAAGCATGTCCTGGCGTGCGCACAATTCCGACAAGGCGCGCAGCCACTCGGGCCGGGCGACGTTGATGCCGCCCTCGCCCTGCACCGTCTCGACGATCACGGCGGCCGGCTTGTTCAGGCCGGAGCCCTGGTCCTCGAGCAGTCGCTCGAACCACAGGAAGTCCTCGACGGTGCCGTCGAAGTAGTTGTCGAACGGCATCGGCGTGCCGTGCACCAGCGGGATGCCGGCGCCGGCCCGCTTGAAGGCGTTGCCGGTCACGGCCAGCGAGCCCAGCGACATGCCGTGGAAGGCGTTGGTGAACGACACGATCGACTCGCGCCCCTTCACCTTGCGCGCCAGCTTGAGCGCGGACTCCACGGCGTTGGTGCCCGTCGGGCCCGGGAACATGACCTTGTACGGCAGGTCGCGCTTGCGCAGGATGATGTCGTGGAACGTCTCCAGGAAGCGGCGCTTCGCGGTGGTCGACATGTCGAGACCGTGCGTGACGCCGTCCCGCTCCAGGTAGTCGATCAGCGCGCGTTTCAGGACCGCGTTGTTGTGCCCGTAGTTGAGAGAGCCTGCTCCGGCGAAGAAGTCGAGGTACTCGTGGCCGTCCTCGTCGTACATGCGGCTGCCCACAGCACGGTCGAACACGGTGGGCCAGCCGCGGCAGTAGCTACGCACCTCGGACTCGACGGTCTCGAAGACGCTGAGGTCGGGCTGGGTGATGGTCACGACGAATCGCTCCTCGTGGGGTGAGGGTGGGAGAGGAAGGTCGTACGGATCCGGCGGGAACCGGTGTGGTCCCGGCGGGAAGTCTGTGGGGCCGGACGGTCGGGGGTGCCCCGTCGTCCGGGCGTCCGGCGGGTCAGCCGGCTGCGGTCAGGGGACCGATGCGGTACAGGACCTCGGGCTCGTGCGGCCCGTCCGGGAAGAGGTCCGTGTCGAACAGCACCTCGCGATCGAGCCGGGCACCGTGCCGCTCGGCGAACGAGGTGAACAACCGCTGGGACGCGGTGTTGTCGGGGGAGATGGTGGTCTCCAAGGTCGTCGTCGCGCACTCCGCGACAGTGCGGGCGACCAGCCCGTCCAGCAGTGAAGCCGCGAGCCTTCGTCCACGGTACGCCTCGTCCACGGCCACCTGCCACACCAGCAGCGTGTCCGGCCGGTCGGGCCGGATGTAGCCGGTGACGAAGCCGACCGGCACCCCGTGCCCGTCGCGAGCAACGGCCGAGGTGCCGGCGAAGTCCCGGCACCAGAGCAGGTAGCTGTACGACGAGTTCAGGTCGAGGGTCTTGGAATCCTTGGCTATCCGCCACAGGGCGGCGCCGTCGGCCACTCTCGGACGATCGATTTGCAGGTCTGCTTGCGCGGCAGTCATGCAAATTGAATTTACCGAGGGAATTTCAAAATTGCATCGCCGGATGGGGTTACGGATCGCCGCCTCGTGTGTTATCACGCGGGCGCGTACCTCCGCGCGAGCCGACGGCAACTTGTCATGATTTGACCCGCGCATACGTCGCGAAGCGGACAGCATGTGTATCGGGTCACAATCTCGTAACCCATGCGCGACGTGTCCGAAATGCGTGACTCCGCGTTCGCGGAATCTTTGTGTTTAGGTCAAGAGAAAGCGGGCAGAAGAATATGGGATCCTGTGCTGGGCGGGAATTCCACTCTTATGTAAGTGCGGGATAAGGGAATTCCCTTGAATTCATGCTCCGGAAAGGCCGGCCCCGACCGGCCGCTCCCAGGCGTCCCCGGCGGCCCGCCGGGCGCCTTCCGGATCGGCCTTCCGCCCCGTCTCCGTCAGCGCGGCACCCAGTGCCGTCAGGCAGCCCTGTACGGCCATGAGCGTCGCGTCCGGACCGTAGTGGTTGACCCGGACCATCTCGCCGGCCAGCGCGCCCCCGCCAGCGGCCAGCGGCAGCGCGGGGTCGGCCGCCAGGGCCCGGGCCACGAGCGCGGACGCGTCGACGTCCGACGGCGTCCGCAGGGTCGTGGCGACCGGTGCCGCCTCCTTCGCCTCGTACACGTACGGCTCCAGGCCGCCCAGCGCGAGGGCGCCGGCCCGGGTGGCCGCCGCGGCCGCCGCGTGCCGCGCCATCACCGTCTCGGGGCCCTCCGCCTCGATGCGCTCGACGCAGGCCTCCAGTGCGAGCATCTCCAGCTGCGCCGGCGCGTGCAGCAGCGCCGTGCGGCCGCCGTCGATCCAGCGCTCCTTCCAGTCCAGCAGCGAGAGGTACGACCGGCGCGGGGCCGCCGGGTTCGCCGCCATCCGCGCCCACGCCCGCTCGCTGACCGACACCGCCGAGACCCCGGCCGGACCGCCCATCGCCTTCTGCGCCCCGATCACGCACAGGTCCACGCCCCACGCGTCCGGCAGCACCGGCTCGGCGCCCACGGAGGCCACGGCGTCCAGGTAGAACAGCGCGCCCTGCGCCCGGACGGCCTCGCCGATCTCCGCGACCGGGTTGGTGTTGCCGGTCGCCGCCTCGGCGTGCACCAGCGACACGAAGTCGATCTCCGGGTGCTCCGCGAAGGCCCCGCGCACCTGCTCGGCGGAGACGGCCGTGTGGAAGGGCACGGCGAGGTCGTGCACGGTCGCGCCGCAGTCCCGCAGCCAGTTCCCGAAGGTCTGCCCGTACGGCCCGGTGACGATGTTGAGCGCGACGGTGCCCGGCCCCGCGGCGGCGCGGATCGCGCCCTCCAGCGGCAGCAGCGCCTCGCCCTGCATGACCACGACGTCCTGCGCGGTCCCGAGCAGACGCGCGACCCGGTCCTCGATCGCGGCGAAGCGACCGGCGGTCAGCGGGGGGAGGTCCAGGAGCGGGTGGGTCACGTCGGGCTCTCTTCGGTACGGGCAGGTGCACGGAACGTACGAGTCGAGAGTAACCATGACCTCCACCACCACTCGCCACCGAGTCCATCCGTTGCGACACCCCCACGCCCGGAATTGTGGCTTCCGCTACAGCGGTGGACGCCTGCGGGCTGATGAACTCCCCCTGTGTTCCTGCTACTTCTGCTTCTCGTCGTGATCGCCGTGGTGTCGGCCGTGGGACTCGCCGGACACGGCGCGAGCACCCTCGCCGCCCGCCGCGCCCGGGACCCGGGCGCCGGACCGCCGCTCCGCGCCCTCGCCGCGTTCGCCGGTGCGGCCGCGGTGGCGATGTACGGCTGGGGTCTGCTGCACGTGGCGGGCGCCGCCATGGAGTCCAACGGTGGTGCGGGCTCGGCGCCGGCGCCCCCCTGCCGCATGCCGGGCTACGAGGAGCGGGCCCTCCACGTCATCGACCAGTCGGTCTCCTTCCTGCCCCTGGGCTTCGTCTGCGAGACCTCCGACGGCGACGACTACACCAGTGACGACGTCCCCGGCTACGTCAACCCGGGTGCCGCCGTCCTCGCCCTGACCGCCGCGGCGAGCGCCGTCGCGGCCGGGTACGCGACCGAACTGCGGGCCCGTGCCGCGGCGCGGAACGGCGGCGACCGGCCTTCCGGACACCCCCGGGGCCCGGTTTAGGGTGCGGACATGAGCGATCGCGCGGTGCTGCACGTCAAGGGTCGGGTGCTCGTCGGACCGGACGAGGTCCGCGACGAGGTGTGGGTGATCGACGGCCGGGTCTCCTACGACCGTCCCGCCGGCGCCGCCGACGTCCGCACCGTCGAGGGCTGGGCGCTGCCCGGCCTGGTCGACGCGCACTGCCACGTCGGCCTCGACCAGCACGGCGCCGTCCCCGAGGACGTGGCCGAGAAGCAGGCGCTGACCGACCGGGAGGCGGGCACGCTGCTCATCCGCGACGCGGGCTCACCGTCCGACACCCGCTGGATCGACGACCGCGAGGACCTCCCGAAGATCATCCGGGCCGGCCGGCACATCGCCCGCACCCGCCGCTACATCCGCAACTACGCCTGGGAGGTCGAGCCGGAGGATCTCGTCGCCTACGTCGCCCAGGAGGCCCGCCGCGGCGACGGCTGGGTGAAGCTGGTCGGCGACTGGATCGACCGCGACCTCGGCGACCTGTCGGCCTGTTGGCCACGCGGCGCCGTGGAGGCCGCGATCGCGGAGGCCCACCGCCTCGGCGCCCGCGTCACCGCGCACTGCTTCGCCGAGGACTCCCTGCGCGACCTGGTCGAGGCCGGCATCGACTGCGTCGAGCACGCCACGGGCCTCACCGACGACACCATCCCGCTCTTCGCCGAACGGGGCGTCGCCATCGTGCCGACCCTCGTCAACATCGCCACCTTCCCCGCCCTCGCCGACGGCGGCGAGTCCCGTTTCCCGCGCTGGTCGGCCCACATGCGGCGACTGCACGAACGCCGCTACGACACCGTGCGCAGCGCCTACGACGCCGGTGTCCCCGTCTTCGTCGGCACCGACGCGGGCGGCTCCCTGGCCCACGGCCTGGCCGCGGCGGAGGTCGGCGAGCTGGTCACCGCCGGCATCCCGCCCCTGGAGGCCCTCGCGGCGGCCACCTGGACCGCGCGGAGCTGGCTCGGGCGCCCCGGCCTGGACGAGGGGGCGCCGGCGGACCTGGTGGTGTACGACGAGGATCCGCGCGCCGACGTGCGCGTGCTCGCCGCCCCGCGCCGGGTGGTGCTGAACGGGCGGGTCGTCGGTTAGCCGACGGGAGTGACGGCGGCGAACACCCGTGCCGGAAGATTCGAAAGGGCTCGCCAAAACTCCACGAAGGGGTGAAGTGACCGCGGATCGCTGACGGTTCGGCGTGCGCGGGGACATTCTTTCCGGGTCCCAAGCATGTCGCTCATGCGTGTCCCGCACGCATGTCTCACTGGGGGTCCCACCACCTTGAACGGCAACACCTTCCGCATGCCCGCACATCGCCTCGCCGCCGTCGCGGCGGCCACGGTCCTGACCGCCGGTCCCGCGGCCCTGGCCGGCGCGGGCGCCGCCCACGCGACCGGTGACCACGGCCGCGCGAGCGCCACCGTGCTGCGCACCGGGCTCG
Organism: Streptomyces sp. WAC 04229; assembly: GCF_003947455.1. GTDB lineage: Bacteria > Actinomycetota > Actinomycetes > Streptomycetales > Streptomycetaceae > Streptomyces. The sequence continues at coordinate 14,507 of NZ_QHJH01000168.1, forward strand.
ACGTCTCCCTGCTCAACAAGACCGTGAACGTCCCCCTCGCGGTCACCCTCAACGAGGTGCAGGCCCCCGAGAGCGCCCAGAAGACCGCGCTGACCGCCCGGCTGGAGGGCGTCGACGGCGGCAAGCCCTTCAGCGTCCTGCGTGCCGACGTGGCCGAGGCCGGGGCGACCGCGGACGCCGGGAAGAGCGAGGGCCGTACCAAGCTCGCCAAGGCGCGGCTCCACGTCCCCGGGCTGCCGCTGCTGTCGGTGATCGAGGTCGAGCAGGTCACCTCCAGGGCGACCTGCGAGGCCGGGAAGAAGCCGGCCGCCGAGGCCAACCTGCTGGGCGCCGTGACGGTCCTCGGCAAGAAGGTCACGCTGACCACGGCCGGGACGACGGACGTGAAGGTGCCCGGCGTCGGCGAGGTGCGGCTCGACCTGTCGAAGACCGAGACCACCTCCCGTACGGCCGCCGCCACCGCGCTCGAACTGAAGGTGTCCGTCAACCCGCTCGACCTGAACGTCGCCGAGGTGCACGGCACCGTCACCCTGGCGAAGGCGGCCTGCGAGGCGCCGACGGCGCCCGCGGACGAGGCCGAGCAGCCCCCGGTGAAGGCCGAGGAGCCCCCGGCCGGCCAGGAGGCCGGGCCCGACGCCGAACCGGCGACCGACGCCAGGCCCCAGGGCGCCCGCGCCGAGGCCGACCTCGCCGAGACGGGCGGCAGCTCCGCGACCCCGTACGTCGCGGCCGGCGCCGCGGCCCTGGTCCTGGCGGGCGGCGGAGCGCTGGTCCTGGCCCGACGCCGGCGCGGCTGACGCGTCAGGGGGACGGCGGCACACGCGGCGACCGGGGTGCCCGGCCGCCGCAGACCCCGCCGAGGCGGGCCCGGGGGGTGCCTCTATGTCCTTCGTCAAGCGAGTCGGGGGCTCCTGGGCTCGTAGAAGGTTCCGTCGCGGAGCATGGCGAACAGGACGCTGATGCGGTGGCGGGCGAGGCGGAGGAGGGCCTGGGTGT
>NZ_QHJH01000169.1 GCF_003947455.1 Streptomyces sp. WAC 04229
CGATACGGGCGGGCGGATCGAGGAGATCGAGGTCGTCGGGCGTACGACGGGGATCGCGACACCCGCGTACGTGTATCTGCCGCCGGAGTACTTCCAGGCCCGGCACCGCGGCCGTACGTTTCCCGCCGCCGTCGTCCTGACCGGGTACCCGGGGACCGCCGAGGCGCTGGTGGACAAACTCCACTATCCGCGCACGGCACTGGAGTCGGCCCGGGCCGGACGGATGCGGCCGATGATCCTGGTGATGCTGCGGCCGACGGTCGCGCCGCCCCGGGACACGGAATGCGTGGACGTGCCGGGCGGCCCCCGGACGGAGACGTTCTTCGCGAAGGACCTTCCCGAGGCGGTGGGCGCCCACTACCGCGTGGCCGGGGGGCGGGGGAGCTGGGGTGTCGTCGGCAACTCGACGGGCGGCTACTGCGCGCTGAAACTCGCCGTGCACCATCCCGAGGTGTTCGGCGCCGGGGCCGGGCTCTCCGCGTACTACGACGCGCCGGACGACCCCACCACCGGTGATCTCTTCCAGGGCGACAGGGAGCGGAAGAACCACGCGAATCTGTGGTGGTATCTCAAGAACAAGCCCGCCCCGGACACTTCCCTGCTCGTGACCAGCAGCAGGTCGGGCGAGACGAACTACAGGGACACGCTGGAGTTCATCGAGCGGGTCAAGAGCAGGAAGCCGACCCGGATCTCTTCGATCATCCTGGAAAGCGGCGGGCACAACTTCAATACCTGGCGGCGGGAGATTCCCGCGACGCTTGAGTGGCTCGGTCAGCGGCTGGGTGGGCGCCCGGCGTGAATGATCTTGAGGTAATTCGCCACGCGGCGGTCTTGTGGAATCCCGGTGCCGTGTGAACACGTCGGAGACGGCCGTGTTTTTACGGGGCGGGGCGCCAAGATTCGCCTACGCGCGGTAAGTTTCTGGCCATGCCACGTGGACGTCACCGCCATTCCCCGCCTCTGCACAGGCTGCTTCCTCCGTCGGCGATCGCAGGCGTCTCCGTCGTCTGCGCCCTCGGCCCCTGGGTGTTCAGCGAGACCATGATCCTCCGTGTGCTGGCCGCGGCCGCAGCGGTGACGGCCGTCGTCGGCGCGGTCGTCATGCGGCACTGGGACGCACAGGCGGGCAGGCGCGTCGCCGACCTCACGCGCGCGCGGGCGAGCGACGAGTGGCGGTACGAGGAACGGGTCGCCGAACTGGAGTCCGACCTGGAGGAGTCGCGCGAACTGCGCGTCAAGCTGGAGCACCGGCTGCGGGCCAAGCGCACCGAGCTGGCGGGGCTGCGCAACGAGCACGCCTCGCTGCTGCGGCGCTACGCCACGGCGGAGACCGAGCGTGCCACGGCGCTGGAGGGCCGCCGCCTGCTGGAGATAGAGGCGGTGCCGTCGGCGCCCGCGCTGCCGGCGGCACGACCGGCACCGGCCGAGGAGGCGACCGACGAGGGTCTCCCGTCCGCCGAGGGCACGGGCGAGGCTGCGAAGGAGGAGGCGCCGGCCGTTTTCTCCCCCGCGGGTTCGCGGCTGTTCCTCCGGGCCAACGCGGCCCTCGCGCGCTTCGACGAGGACGCGCCGAACGGCCCGGACGGTGGCGACCGGGACGACGGCGGCGACGCCTCCGACGACGGGGACGGCGGTGACGACGGCGGCGACGGCGGTGACGACGGCGGCAGCGGCGGTGGCGAGAGCGCGACGGCGCCCGAGGCGGTCCAGGAGGACGAGGCGCAGGGGCAGCCCGAGGCGGCCGACGGGCACGAGAGTTCCGCCCCCGCCGCTCCGGCGACGCAGTCCGACGAACGGCCCGCGCCGCCCGGCGGGTCCACCCGGCGGGCCGACGGTCACTTCACGGTGCCGACCGCGGTGGCCGTCGTACCGGGGGCCCCGGCGCGGCGTCCGTCGGTCGAGGGCGGCTTCGACTTCTTCGGCACCAAGGAGCCCGGGGACGGCGCGGACGGCGCGGGGCCCTCCGACGCCGCCCTGGAGACCGTCCAGAACGAGGACCTCGCCGACGTGGTCGGCCAGGAGGCCCTCGCCCTGCACAAGGCCGAGGCGGAGGCCGCCTTCAAGCCGGCCGGCGAGGAGTCCCGGGGGGTCGGCCAGGTGATCGACCTGACGGAACACGACGAGACCGAGCAGATCGACATGCAGGGGCTGCGCAGCGCGGTGTCCTGAGGCCCCGGGGGCGGCTCAGGCCATCCAGCGGTCCGGTGGCGCGTCCCGGCGTCCGGTCCGGGACCGATCCGCCTGGCTTTCCAGCAGCCGGGCCGCCTCGTCGGCGTCCCGCAGCCGCGCGGTCACGGTCCTGTTCGCCCCCGTGTCCACCCGTACGTCCGCCAGCCGCAGCGCCCGCTGCCAGGGCCCCTGGGTCAGGCGGACGCTCTGCACCTTGGCGTGCGGCACCAGCGCCAGGCTGCGCCGCAGCAGTCCGTACCGGGCCGCGAAGACCGCGTCGGTGACGGCGAGGCCGTAGCCGCGCCACCACAGGGGCCTGCACCGCGCCGCGCGCCGCGGCGGACGTGACAGGTCCGGAGCCGTCGGCACGGTCACGCCGGGCAGCACCCGCGCGACGACCGCCTCGGCGATCTCGCGCGGGGCGACCGGCAGCAGCACGGAGTTCGACGAGCCGGCCACGTCCAGCTCCACCCGCACCCACCGGCGCCGCCGCCACAGCAGCGGCTCCACGATCCGCACGGTCTGCACCCGGCCCGGCGGCACCGTCTCGTGGGCCCGGTCCAGCAGGCCGTGGTCGATGCGGAGCCCGTCCTGGGACTCGGCCACCGTCCAGTCGTACTCCCCGACGAACCGGCCCGCGCTGCTCGCGCCCGCGGCGCCCACCAGGGGGAGGGCGGTCGCCAGCACCGTCCACAGGCTGTGGGTGGCCAGCCACAGCAGCGTCGGTACGACCACGGCGGCGAGCAGCGTGCCCCAGGTCGCGCCGGTCAGCAGCAGCGAGACGGCCAGCACGCCGGGCGGCACGCGCAGCAGTTGCCGGGCGGGGGCCTCACCGACCTCGTGCGCGGTCTCGGGTGCGAAGCCGGCCGCCCGGGCGAGCAGCTCGGCCCGCAGCGCCCGGGCGTCACCGGCGCCCAGGAAGGCCAGTTCGTCCTTCTTGCCGGTGCCTATGACGTCGAGTTTGAGCTTGGCGACCCCCGCGACCCGGGCCAGCAGCGGCTGGGTGACGTCGATGGCCTGGATGCGTTCGAGGCGGATGTGCGCGGTACGGCGGAACAGCAGCCCGGTGCGGATGCGCAGCTCCGTGCCGGTCACCGCGTAGTGGGTGAACCACCAGGTCAGGAAGCCGTAGAGGCCGGCGGCCGGGATCAGTACGGCGAGGCCGACGAGGAGGTGGGTCGTGGTCAGCCGGGTCAGCTGGCGCTGCGCCTGGTCGGGGTCGTGCACCGCCCAGCCGACGAGCACGGCGACCGGTGCCCACGCGCGGCGCAGCGGCGTGACGGGGTGCAGGCGGCGCTCGGTGACGCCGTCCGCTCCGGGGGGCGGGCCGTGCTCGGTGGCCTGGGTGGAGCCGTCGGCCCCGGGCGTGGTCACAGCCCCGCCGATCGTGCCTCGCCCAGCTCGGTGAGGCGGTCGCGCAGGCGTTCCGCCTCGGCCGGGTCGAGGCCGGGGATGGTCGCGTCGGTCGCGGCGGCGGCCGTGTGCAGTTGCACGCTGGCCAGGCCGAAGTGCCGCTCGACCGGCCCGGAGGTGACCTCCACCAGCTGCATCCGGCCGTAGGGCACCACGGTCTCCTCCCGCCACAGCACGCCCCGGCTGATCAGCAGGTCGTCGGCGCGCTCGGCGTACCGCCAGGAACGCCAGTTGCGCTCCAGCATCACCCAGCCGCAGGCCAGCAGGGCCAGCGGCGGCAGCGCCAGGGCCGCCCACGGGGCGCCGAGGAACAGGCCGGGCAGCAGCCCCGCGGCAAGGGTCAGCAGTCCCAGCCACACCACCAGCAACAGCCGCCTCATGCGCAGCAGTCCCGGCGGCAGGCCGGTCCACACCGGCTCGTGCCGCACCGCGCGCGTCGCCCCCGCCGTGCCCGCGTCGTCAGGGCTCCCCGTCTCCATGAGGCCAGCGTACGTAGGGGAGACTGTGTTCATGACTCCTACGACGGAGACCATGGTCGGGATCGGCGGCGCCGCGGAGAGCACCGACATGGTGCTCAACATCGGGCCCCAGCACCCCTCCACGCACGGCGTGCTGCGGCTCAGGCTCGTCCTGGACGGCGAGCGCATCACCAGCGCCGAGCCCGTGATCGGCTACATGCACCGCGGCGCGGAGAAGCTCTTCGAGGCCCGCGACTACCGGCAGATCATCGTGCTCGCCAACCGCCACGACTGGCTGTCGGCGTTCTCCAACGAACTGGGCGTCGTCCTCGCCGTGGAGCGGATGCTCGGCATGGAGGTCCCCACGCGCGCGGTGTGGACGCGGACGCTGCTCGCGGAGCTGAACCGGGTGCTCAACCACCTGATGTTCCTGGGGTCGTACCCCCTGGAGCTGGGCGGGATCACCCCGGTCTTCTACGCCTTCCGGGAGCGGGAGGTCCTCCAGAACGTCATGGAGGAGGTCTCCGGCGGGCGCATGCACTACATGTTCAACCGCGTCGGCGGCCTCAAGGAGGACCTTCCGGCGGGCTGGACCGGCCGCGCGCGTGCCGCCGTCGCCGCCGTGCGCTCGCGCATGGACGTCTTCGACGACCTGGTGCTCGGCAACGAGATCTTCCGCGGGCGCACGCGCGGGGTGGGTGCCCTGATGCCCGAGGCCGTGCACGCGTACGGCGTCAGCGGGCCGATCGCGCGCGCCTCCGGCGTCGACTTCGACCTGCGGCGCGACGAGCCGTACCTCGCCTACGGCGAACTCCAGGACACGCTGAAGGTCGTCACCCGCACCGAGGGGGACTGCCTCGCCCGCTTCGAGGTCCTCCTGGAGCAGACGCACAACGCCCTCGACCTCGCCGACGCCTGCCTGGACCGCCTGGCCGAGCTGGCGCCCGGGCCGGTCAACCAGCGGCTCCCCAAGGTGCTGAAGGCGCCCGAGGGCCACACCTACGCCTGGACCGAGAACCCGCTCGGCATCAACGGCTACTACCTCGTCAGCAAGGGCGAGAAGACGCCGTACCGGCTGAAGCTGCGCTCGGCCTCGTTCAACAACATCCAGGCGCTGACCGAGCTGCTGCCCGGCACGCTGGTCGCGGACATGGTGGCGATCCTCGGGTCACTCTTCTTCGTCGTCGGCGACATCGACAAGTAGCGCGGCGGCGTCCACACCGCCCACCGGCTGGAGCAGCCACCCGAAGTCACCGAGACCGCCCGGCGCGAGCAGTTCGGCCGCCTGGGAGGCGCGCGTCAGGGCGCGCACGTATGCCGCCGGGTCGGTGGAGGCCAGCGCGAGCGGGGGGCGTACGCCCGTGAGCCCGAGGGCGCGCAGGGCCTCGCGCTGGGGGCGTACGAGGGCGTCCGGGGGCGTGCGATCCGGAGCGCACCTCGCGGCGTGGGCCGACGCACACGCGTCCAGCGCGACATGCGCGGTGATGTCGCACGACCCGTCCGGCACCGGCCGCGTCTCCCGCCCCGCCCGGAAGCCGGTGAGCGTCCCGAACGGCGGGCGGGAGTCCACGGTGTGCGCGTAGTCGGCGGCCACCGCGAGCCCCGCGTCCAGCGCCGCCACGGCCGACGCCCAGGCGGTGTCCCGGGGCAGCCCGATCTCGGCCCGCAGCCCCTCCTCGCCGGGCAGCGGCCACCAGCGCGCCAGCCACGCGGCCTCCGCCCCGGCCACCGGTCCGCCGAGCCGCTCCGTCCCGTCGCCCCGGACCAGCACCCGCCGCGCCACGCCCGCGGCGTCCACCTCCGCCACCTCCACCGGCACGTTGTCCAGCCACTCGTTGGCGAACAGCAGCCCGGTGACGCCGCGCGGCGGCTCGGCGAGCCACTCGATCCGGTGGTCGAGACCCTCGGGGCGGTCGGCGACCTCGACGGCGTACGCGCGCGTGCGGGCCGACACGGCGGCGGGCAGCGCGGCCAGCACGCCGGTGACCAGTTCGCCCCGTCCCGCCGCCATGTCCACGAAGGCCAGCGGGGTGGGCCGGCCCAGGGCCTCGTCGACCCGGCACAGCAGCCGTGCCACCGCCACCGCGAAGAGCGGCGACGCGTGGACTGACGTGCGGAAGTGCCCGGCCGGACCCTCCGGACCGGCCCGGTAGAACCCCGCGGGCCCGTACAGGGCCTCCTGCGTGGCCTCCCTCCAGCCACGCCACTCGCCGCCGTGCGCCTCTGGAACCTCATCGGCCCCTGTCGTCCCTGCTGTCACAGGCCCAGGCTAGGGGCACAGAAGAGCGGGGCCTCCACCTTGCGGAGTACGCGCGGCGGATACGGATCGACCCTCCGGTTGACCCCTGCACCTATTCCGCTTCCCTACGCTGGGTTACGTGCAGCGCCTCTACGATTTCCTCCGCCGACACCCGACAGGGGTCGACAGTTTCTGGGCCCTCGTCGTCCTCGGGGTCTCCCTGGTGTCCGTGTCGGGCCCGGGGACGTCGGACGAGGGCACGCACCTCATGGCGCTGATCGTCCCCTTCGCCGTGCTGCTGAGCGTCGTGATCGCACTGCGCCAGCGGATGCCGGAGAAGATGCTGCTGCTCGCCGTCGCACTCGGCGTGGGGCAGCTGGCGCTGGACGTCTCCACGATGCCGTCCGACTTCGCCTTCCTCGTGATCGTCTACACGGTCGCCGCGACCGGCGCCCGCTGGGCCTCCCGCACCGCTCTCGCCGTGGGGCTGTGCGCCGCGCCCTTCGCCCAGCTGCGCTGGGCCGACGACGAGCTGGGGATAGGGAGCAACATCGCCATAACGGTCTTCCAGGCGGTGCCCTTCGCGCTCGCCTGGGTGCTCGGCGACTCCATCCGCACCCGCCGCGCCTACTTCGCGCAGCTGGAGGAGCGGGCCGCCCGGCTGGAGAAGGAGCGCGAGGCGCAGGCCAAGGTCGCCGTCGCCGCCGAACGCGCCCGGATCGCCCGCGAGCTGCACGACGTCGTCGCGCACAACGTGTCCGTCATGGTCGTCCAGGCCGACGGCGCCGCCTACGTCCTGGACGCGGCCCCCGACCAGGCGAAGAAGGCCCTGGAGACCATCTCCTCCACCGGCCGCCAGGCGCTCGCCGAGATGCGCCGCCTGCTCGGCGTGCTGCGCACCGGCGAGCACCAGGAGGCCGGCGAGTACGTCCCGCAGCCCGACGTCCAGCAGATCGAGGACCTCGTCGAGCACTGCCGGACCTCCGGGCTGCCGGTCGACTTCAAGGTCGAGGGCACCCCGCGGCAGCTGCCCAGCGGCGTCGAGCTGACCGCGTACCGCATCGTGCAGGAGGCGCTGACCAACACGCGCAAGCACGGCGGGCCCAACGCGGGCGCGAGCGTGCGCCTGGTCTACTTCGACGACGGACTGGGGCTGCTCATCGAGGACGACGGCAAGGGCGCCCCGCACGAGCTGTACGAGGAGGGCGGCTTCGACGGCCAGGGCCACGGCCTGATCGGGATGCGCGAGCGGATCGGCATGGTCGGCGGGACCCTGGACGCGGGACCGCGACCGGGCGGAGGATTCCGCATCAGCGCGCTGCTGCCGCTCAAACCCGCACACTGACGACCGCCCCCGCACGCACGTACCGCGTTGACACCTGTAAGGAAGAGGCCCCGATGGCGATCCGCGTAATGCTCGTCGACGACCAGGTGCTGCTGCGCACCGGGTTCCGGATGGTGCTGGCGGCCCAGCCGGACATGGAGGTCGTCGCCGAGGCGGGCGACGGCGTCGAGGCCCTCCAGGTGCTGCGCTCGACCGCCGTGGACGTCGTCCTCATGGACGTCCGGATGCCCAAGCTCGACGGCGTGGAGACCACCGCCCGGATCTGCGTGGACCCCGACGCGCCCAAGGTGCTGATCCTGACCACCTTCGACCTCGACGAGTACGCCTTCTCGGCGCTGAAGGCGGGCGCCTCCGGCTTCATGCTCAAGGACGTGCCGCCCGGCGAACTGCTCGCCGCCATCCGCTCCGTGCACAGCGGCGACGCGGTCGTCGCCCCCTCCACCACCCGCCGGCTCCTCGACCGGTTCGCGCCGATGCTGCCGGCCACCGGCCAGGAGCCCCGGCACAAGGAGCTCCATCGGCTCACCGACCGGGAGCGCGAGGTCATGGTGCTGGTCGCGCAGGGCCTGTCCAACGGGGAGATCGCGGCGCGCCTCGTGCTGTCGGAGGCGACCGTGAAGACGCACGTGGGCCGCATCCTGACCAAGCTGAACCTGCGCGACCGGGTGCAGGTCGTGGTGCTCGCCTACGAGACCGGGCTGGTGCGGGCCGGCGGGGGACAGGGCTGAGGGGACCGGCTCACGGGGCTCCGCCGGTGCGCCCGCGTCGGTAGGGTCTGCGCATGCTCCTGTGGATCAACGGCCCCTTCGGCGGCGGCAAGACACAGACGGCCTTCGAGATACGGCGGCGGCTGCCGGGCAGCGTCGTCTGCGACCCCGAGCACGTGGGCTTCGGGCTGCGCCGCACGCTGCCGCCCGAACTGCGCGGAGACTTCCAGGACTTGGCATCCTGGCGGCAGGGCGTGGTCGAGGTCCTCGACCTGGCGCTCACGAAGCACGACGGGGTGGTGATCGCGCCGATGACGGTCACCGACTCCGGGTACTTCGCCGAGACCGTGGGCCGCCTGGGCGAACTGGGCCACGACGTACGCCACTTCACCCTCCTCGCCGAGCGCGAGACGGTGCTGCGTCGGCTGCGCGAGCGCGGCCTCGGCCACCTGATCGGGTACGTCAGGTACCCCGGGCACGCCCGTGGGAAGCGACCCGGGCCCCGTCGCGACACCTGGGCCGAGGGGCAGCTCGACCACTGCCTGGAGCGGCTGGCCGGGCCGGAGTTCGCCGAGCACCTGTGGACGGACCGCACGACCGTCCCGAAGACCGCCGACCGGATCGCCGTGCTGGCGGGACTCACCCTCAGGCCCAACGACGAGGGCGCGCTGCGCACCCGGATCAGGCAGGCGGGCGTCGGGATCCGGCACATCCGGGCCGACTGACCGGCCGCGCGCACCGCCCGTGCACCGCCGTGCACCGCCGCGCGCCTCCGGCGCCGGGCTACCGGAGTATGCCCTCCAGGAAGTCGCTGCCCAGCCGGGCCACGACCGTCACGTCCAGCTGGTGCAGCACGTACCGGCCGCGGCGGCGGGTGGTGATCAGCCCCGCCTTCTTCAGCACCCCCAGGTGCCGGGATATCTCGGGGGCCGTCATGCCGTGCACCTGAGCCAGCTCGCCGGTGGTGTACTCGCTGCGGGCCAGATACCGGCAGATCCGCATCCGGACGGGGTGGGACAGCGCGGTCATCCGCAGCGTGAGCTGCTCGACCGAGGGCGGCGAGGCCATCTCCGGGGAGCCGACCGGGTAGTGCAGCACCGGCTGCCAGCCGTGCCGGTGCAGGACCATCAGGTGCGGCCAGCCCAGGCTGGTCGGGACGAGCAGCAGTCCCCCGTCCGCCGTCGCGGAGCGGCCGTCGCCCAGCTTGTCGACCGTGATCCGCGCGGCGCCCTCGTCCAGCGTCACCGCCGGGGAGACGGCGGCGAGCGCCTCGGCGAGGCCCCTGCGGCGCAGCAGGTCCGTCTTGAGCCGGGCGTCCGCCGCGAGCTGGTGGCGCAGCCGGGACCAGGCCTCCGCGAAGAACGCCTCGTCGCAGTCGTGCGCGAACTGCCGCAGCCAGCCCCGGATCCGGGGCGGGTCGACCAGCAGCCGCTCGCTGAAACGCAGCTGCTGCGGTCCCCGCGCGGCGGCCAGGTCCAGGGCACGCCGGCGCACCTCGGCGCTGGCGAGCGCGGAGACCCCGCCCGTGCTGTACGGCAGCGCGCAGGTGAACTCCAGGGCCGCGTCCACGAACTGCTCGTCGGACAGCTTGTCCAGCAGGTCGAGGTCCTCGGCGAGGGTGGCGCCGGGCAGCGTGCTGCGGCCCGGCACCCCGGCGAACGGCATGAACAGGTCCGAGAAGGTGGTCCGCCACAGGAAGTCGGCCTCGCACATCCGGTCGGCCAGATGCGAGTCGAGCCGGGCGGTCACGCCCGTCGCCCAGCCCTGCAGCCCGGGGTGGTGCCCCGGCTCGGACAGCGCGTGCAGCGCCATGCCCAGCTCGGCCAGGGGGGAGGGCACGACGGCGACCCTCTCCGGCCGCAGCCCCGCGATGTCGATGCGCACGCTCATGCCCCCATGGTGCACGCCGCCACTGACAACACCGGCGCCGATTGACCGCGGTCGTCAATCGGCGCGACGGCGGGGCGGGACCGGAGCAGGCTGGGTCACCGGGGCAGCCGCGGAGCCCCCTCCCCACCGCAATGTCCCGACCCGTATCCGGGAGAAGGCGATCCGCCATGAGCATCACGCAGCAGTACCTCCTCGACACCTACCGCGCCCGGCAGCTCGGCGAGCCCGCCCCGCCCGCGCCCGGCACCTACGACGTGCGGGTCGTGCGCGAGTGGCGCGAACGCCGCCGGTTCCGGGCCGTGCTCGCCGGCCGCCCCGCCCACGGCCCCCTGCGGCGCGCGCTGCGCGGGTGGTGGTCCAGGCGGCCGCGCGCCCTGGGCTGACCCGGCCGCCGCCCGGTCACACGGTCCGGCCGTGAGGTGAACGGCCGCTCGAGCGTGCCCCGCGCAGGTGGTGGCTCCGGGTGATCCGGGCTGACGCGGTCCGTCGCTCAGTCCTCCAGCGCGGCCACGAAGTCCGCGACCGCCGCCCGCACGTCGTCGGGCGTCCACTCCAGGCCGGCCGTCCCCACCCCGACCTCCGCGACGGAGATCCCGGGCCCGGCGGGGTCCCAGGCGCCGGCGAACAGCAGGACGCCGGTCTCCTCGCCCTGCCGGAGCGCGGCCTCGCCCAGGACTTCGGCGTCGTACGGCAGCCAGACCCGGAACTCGTGGGTGTGCGGAACCTCGGGCTGCACGCGCGCCCACGGGACGCCGGCCGCCGCGAACCCCTCGCGCAGCGCGGCGGCCACCACGCGCGCGTGCGCGACCTGTTCGGGCAGTCGCGGCAGCGTCCGCTCCAGTCCCGCCAGCGCCGACAGGGCGGTGGGGAACTGCTGGAACAGGGCGCCGCCGTAGCGGTGCCGCCAGGCGCGCGCCTCGTCCACCAGCGTGCGCGGACCGGCGAGCGCGGCACCGCCGAAGCCGCCGAGCGACTTGTAGAACGACACGTAGACGCTGTCCGCGAGGCCCGCGATCTCCGCCAGGGGCCGGCCGAAGCGCACGGTGGTCTCCCACAGCCGGGCGCCGTCGAAGTGGACCACCGCGTCCCGCTCCCGCGCCGCGGCGACGACCTCGGTCAGCTCCTCCCAGGTGGGCAGCACGTAACCGGCGTCCCTCAGGGGCAGCTCCAGCATCAGCGCCCCGAAGGGCTCCTCGAAGTCGCGCACCTCCGCCGCGGTCGGCAGCCGGGGGTCACTGGTCACCCGCACCGGGCGCAACCCGCTGACCCGGCTGAACGCGTTCCGCTCGTGCACCTCGGGATGGCTGAGTCCGTGCAGGGCGACCGTCGGATCGCCGGTGCGGCCGGCCCAGCAGCGCAGGGCCACCTGCTGGGCCATCGTGCCCGTCGGGAAGAAGGCGGCGGCCTCGAGGCCGAGCAGCAGGGCGGTCCGCTCCTCCAGGGCCTCGACGACGCCGTTGCCGTACATGTCCACCGGTTCGTCCAGGTCGTAGAGGTCCTGGACGTCGTCGAGCAGCGCCAGCCTTTCGCGGACGGTCCTGAGGTAGCCGGGGCGGTCCAGCACCCTGCGGGCGGCCCGATGGACGGCGAGCCGCCGCTCCCGCGTCCGCCGGTTCCGCTCCGCCGGGGGCGCCTCCTGCCCGGCCGGTCCGCCACTTTCCTCCACGGTGTCAGTCATGCCGGGATCATGCCGGGCGGCACCGTGCCGGGGCATCCGGGTTTCGCGCACCGCCGGGAGCCGCGGCGGGCGGGCGTGCGTGGAAACCCACAGCCTGTGGACAACCGGACGCCCCCCGAACCAATCGCGTTAACATGACGAGAAATCGTCCGGTACCCCGAGCGGACTGGAACGGGAAGGCCGTCCTCGCGTGAACACAACCCCACAGCCAGACCCCAAGGACCGCCCCGCGCGGCTCACCGTAGGCGTTGTCGGCGCCGGACGCGTGGGCCCCGCGCTGGCCGCGTCCCTCCAGCTCGCCGGGCACCGCCCGGTGGCCGTCTCCGGGGTCTCCGACGCCTCCCGGCGGCGCGCCGCCGCACTCCTTCCCGACGTGCCCCTCATGGCGCCCGCCGAGGTCCTGCAGCGCGCCGAACTGGTCCTGCTGACCGTCCCCGACGACGCCCTGCCCGGTTTGGTGGCCGGCCTCACCGAGACCGGTGCCGTGCGGCCGGGCCAGCTGCTGGTGCACACCTCCGGCCGGTACGGCGCGAGGGTCCTGGACCCCGCGCTGCGGGCCGGTGCCCTGCCGCTCGCCCTGCACCCGGCGATGACCTTCACCGGCACTCCCGTGGACGTCCAGCGGCTGGCCGGCTGCTCCTTCGGCGTCACCGCTCCCGAGGAGCTGCGGCTGGCCGCCGAGGCCCTGGTCATCGAGATGGGCGGCGAGCCGGAGTGGATCGCCGAGGACCGGCGCCCGCTCTACCACGCGGCGCTCGCCCTGGGCGCCAACCACCTGGTCACCCTGGTCGCCCAGTCCATGGAGCTGCTGCGCACGGCCGGCGTGGCGGCCCCCGACCGGATGCTCGGACCCCTGCTGGGCGCCTCCCTCGACAACGCCCTGCGCTCCGGCGACGCGGCCCTCACCGGCCCTGTCGCGCGCGGGGACGCGGGCACGGTCGCCGCGCACATCGTGGAGCTGCGCGAGCACGCGCCGCAGGCCGTGGCCGGCTACCTGGCGATGGCCCGCGCGACGGCCGACCGCGCGCTGGCCCACGGGCTGCTGAAGGCCGAACTGGCCGAGGACCTGCTCGGGGTACTCGCCGAAGGAAGGCCGGGCCCCAACGGCCCCGCGGGCCCGACCGGCCCGGCCGGCCCGGCCGGCCCCGAGGGACCCACCGGGCCTGGCCGTCCCGACGGACCCACCGGCCCCGACCGCCCCGAGGGACCCACCGGCCCCGACCGCCCCGAGGGAGACGCCCGATGACCACCACCCCGCCCGCCCTGCTGCGCACCGCCGACGAACTCCACGCGCGTGTGCGGCGCGGCCGCCGGGCCGTCGTGATGACCATGGGCGCCCTGCACGAGGGCCACGCCACCCTGATCCGCACGGCGCGCGACCTGGCCGGCCCGGACGGCGAGGTCGTCGCCACCGTCTTCGTCAACCCGCTCCAGTTCGGCGCCGGCGAGGACCTGGACCGCTACCCGCGCACCCTGGACGCCGACCTGGAGATCGCCGCGCGGGCGGGCGCCGACGCCGTCTTCGCGCCCTCGGCCGACGAGGTCTACCCCGGCGGCGAACCCCAGGTGCGCGTCACCGCGGGCCCGATGGGCGAACGCCTGGAGGGCGCCTCCCGCCCCGGCCACTTCGACGGCATGCTCACCGTCGTCGCCAAGCTGCTCCACCTCACCCGCCCGGACCTGGCCCTCTACGGCCAGAAGGACGCCCAGCAGCTCGCGCTGATCCGCCGCATGGTCCGCGACCTCAACTTCGGCGTGGAGATCATCGGCGTCCCCACGGTGCGCGAGGAGGACGGCCTGGCCCTGTCCAGCCGCAACCGCTACCTCTCCGCCCCGGAGCGCCGCACGGCCCTCGCGCTCTCCCAGGCGCTCTTCGCGGGCCTGGACCGGCACGCCGCCCAGGAGGCGCTGTGCGCGCGTGCCCGCGAGGTCCCCGCCACCCAGGCCCGTGCCGAGGCCCTCAGCGCCCTGGGCGAGTCCCGCGCGGCGGCCGACGCCCACGCCGTCGCCACGTCCGCCCCGCGCAGCGCCACCGCCGTCCGGGCCGCCGCCCGCCAGGTCCTGGACGACGCCGCCCGCGCCACCCCGCCGCTGGAGCTGGACTACCTCGCCCTCGTCGACCCGGCCGACTTCACCGAGATCGACGACGACCACACCGGCGAGGCGATCCTCGCCCTCGCCGCCAGGGTCGGCGCGACCCGGCTGATCGACAACGTCACCCTCACCTTCGGAGCCGCCTCGTGACCAGCACAGGCATACGACTGCACGCCCCCGCGCCCGGCTGGGCCCTCGACGCGGACGTGGTGGTCGTCGGCTCCGGCGTGGCCGGCCTCACCGCGGCTCTGCGCTGCGAGGCGGCGGGACTGCGCACGGTGGTGGTCACCAAGGCCCGCCTCGACGACGGTTCCACCCGCTGGGCCCAGGGCGGCATCGCCGCGGCCCTCGGCGAGGGCGACACCCCCGAGCAGCACCTGGACGACACCCTGGTCGCCGGGGCGGGCCTGTGCGACCCGGAGGCGGTCCGCATCCTGGTCACCGAGGGCCCCGACGCCGTACGCCGCCTCATCGAGACCGGCGCGCACTTCGACGAGTCCACCGAGGGCGGCCTGGCGCTCACCCGCGAGGGCGGTCACCACCGCCGCCGCATCGCGCACGCCGGCGGCGACGCCACCGGCGCGGAGATCTCCCGCGCCCTGGTCGAGGCGGTACGCGCGCGTGGACTGCGCACCGTGGAGAACGCCCTGGTGCTCGACCTCCTCACGGACGCCGAGGGCCGCACCGCGGGCGTCACCCTGCACGTGATGGGCGAGGGCCAGCACGACGGCGTGGGGGCCGTGCACGCCCCCGCGGTGGTCCTGGCGACCGGCGGCATGGGCCAGGTCTTCTCGGCGACGACCAACCCGTCCGTCTCGACCGGCGACGGCGTCGCGCTCGCCCTCCGCGCGGGCGCCGAGGTGAGCGACCTGGAGTTCGTCCAGTTCCACCCCACGGTCCTCTTCCTCGGCCCGGACGCCGAGGGCCAGCAGCCCCTGGTCTCGGAGGCGGTACGCGGTGAGGGCGCCCACCTGGTGGACGCGGACGGCGTGCGCTTCATGGAGGGGCAGCACGAACTCGCGGAACTCGCCCCCCGGGACATCGTCGCCAAGGGCATCCTGCGCCGCATGCTGGAGCGCGACGCCGAGCACATGTACCTGGACGCCCGGCACTTCGGCGCCGACATGTGGGAGAGCCGCTTCCCCACGATCCTCGCCGCCTGCCGGTCGCACGGCATCGACCCGGTCACCGAGCCGATCCCGGTCGCCCCGGCAGCCCACTACGCCTCCGGCGGCGTCCGCACCGACGCCGCGGGCCGCACCACGGTCCCCGGCCTCTACGCGTGCGGCGAGGTCGCCTGCACCGGCGTGCACGGCGCCAACCGCCTCGCCTCCAACTCCCTCCTGGAAGGGCTGGTCTACGCCGAGCGCATCGCGGCCGACATCGCGGCGGGCCACGCGGACGGCGTGCGCTTCATGGAGGGGCAGCACGAACTCGCGGAACTCGCCCCCCGGGACATCGTCGCCAAGGGCATCCTGCGCCGCATGCTGGAGCGCGACGCCGAGC
>NZ_QHJH01000016.1 GCF_003947455.1 Streptomyces sp. WAC 04229
CCGCGGTACACCTCGTAGGTCTCGGCCCCGTCCAGAGCGTTCCACATCACGTGCACCGTCGTCGCGCTGCCCGGCGTGCCCATGGGCGTCACCGCCGAGGCGGGCAGCGCGACGACGGTGCACGTGATGTGGAACGCTCTGGACGGGGCCGAGACCTACGAGGTGTACCGCGGCGGCACGTTGGTCGAGGAGGTACCGGCGTCCGACCGCATGGTGGACGTCACCCGGCTGCGCCCCTCGACGGCGTACGCCTTCACCGTCCGGGCGCGCGATGCCGACGGGCGGCTCGGGCCGCGCAGCCGGGAGGTGCGGGCCACCACGCCGGCCGCCGTCACCGACGCCTCCGCCCCCACCCGCCCGGAGGGCGCCGAGGGCCGGGCGGCGGGCGGCCGGGCGGTGCAGCTCACCTGGTCGGCCGCGAAGGACGACCGCAAGGTGGTGTCGTACGACGTGTACCAGGGCGGCACGAAGGTGCACAGCGTCGGCGGCGCCCAGACGGCGGCCGTCGTCACGGGGCTGCGGCCGGGCACCCGTTACACCTTCACGGTGCGGGCGCGGGACGCCGCCGACAACCTCTCCCCCGCCAGCGCGGTCGTCCGGCTCTCCACCCCGGGGTCGGACGACGGCCGCACCTCCGCGCCCACCGGTCTGCGCGCGGCCTCCCACCTCGCCGACGGGGCGTACTACCTCGACCTGACCTGGGTCCCGCCGCGGACGGACGGCCCGGTCACCGAGTACCAGATCCACCTGGACGGCCGTCCGGCGACCTCGCTGGTCTACGGCGCCGAAGCACCGCGCGACCTGGCCGAGTACAGCTTCTACGCGGGACGGGAGGCCGGTGTCACGCACCGGGTGCGGGTCCGGGCCAGGCTGGCCGACGGCACCTGGGGCGGCTTCTCGGAGGAGCGGAAGGTGACGTTGGGCGCGGGCGGCTGACCTCGGTGCGGCTCGGGCCCGGCGACGCGTCACCTGGGCGGTCGCGCTCGGCATGCGGGCGCGGCCGCCGCACTGTTGGCTGCCACTGAGGGAGCACGGGCGTTCCCGACCCCGGCGACGCAAGGGATGTGCCGCCGACCGTGCCGCCGGAGGGCAGTCCACATGCGCATCTCTTCGCCGTTTCTCCGCTCCGGCCTGACCGCGGCGGCCGCCGCCGCGCTGCCCGTCGCCCTGGCCGCCGGGCCGGCTCTCGCGGGGCCGGGCATCTCGGTGAGCACCACCGGGACCACGGTGTCGGTCACCACCACGGCCTGCGCCCAGCTGAACGGCAGTTGGGGTACCGCCTCACTGCTGACCAGCAGCCAGCGCGACTTCGCGCAGGGGCGCCAGGTGGCTCTGTCCGGCACCAGCTCCGGGCAGTCGGCGGCCTGGTCGGGGATCTCGCCGGGCACCTACACGGTGATCGTCATGTGCTCGAACAACAGCACCGCGGGCACCCAGACGGTCATCGTCTCCAGGGCGCCCTCCCCGTCCCCGAGCCGCTCGGCCACTCCCTCGCCGTCCGCGTCGCCGCGCGGTGTCATGGGCGGCCTGGGCGGGGCGATCCAGGACTACGGCACCGCGACCCTGGTGGCGGGCGGCGCGCTGGTGGGGGCCGGTGTCATCGGCGCGGCCTGGTTCCTGCGCCGCCGCGCCAAGCCCTACCGGTTCTGAGTCCTACCGGTCCTGAGCCCCGGTCCCCTCGGGGGGCAGCTCGGCGAACTCCGCCAGCGCGTGCCTGAGCCATCCCGTCCAGAAGGTCTCCAGGTCGATGCCGGCCCGCAGCACCAGGTGCCGCAACCGGTCCTCGGCGCTGTCCCTTCCGGGCGGGAAGTCCCGCTCCTCGATCTCCTCGTACTCCGCCAACTGCCGCTCGTGCAGGTCCAGATGACGACGCAGGTCCTCCTCGACACCGGCGGTGCCGACCACCGCGGCGGCCCGCAGGCGCAGCAGCATCGTGTCCCGCAGGGGCTTGGGGTCCTGGGGTGCGGCGGTCCAGCGGGCCAGCTCCTCGCGGCCCGCGGGCAGCACCTCGTAGGACTTCTTCTGCCCGCGGGCCGGCTGCAGCCCGGGCAGCTCGCGGATCAGGCCCTCGCCCTCCAGCTTGCCCAGCTCGCGGTAGATCTGCTGGTGCGTCGCCGACCAGAAGTAGCCGATCGACCGGTCGAACCGGCGGGTCAGTTCCAGCCCGGACGACGGCTTTTCGACCAGGGCGGTGAGGATCGCGTGCGGGAGGGACATGCGCTCATCCTAGGGATGCCGCGGGCCGCCCGGGGCGGCCGCTACAGCGCCGCCGCCAGTTCGGTGCCCTGCTGGATGGCGCGCTTGGCGTCCAGTTCGGCGGCCACGTCGGCGCCGCCGATGAGGTGCGCGCTGCGGCCGGCGGCGATCAGGTCGTCGTACAGGCCGCGGCTGGGCTCCTGTCCGGTGCAGAGCACGACCGTGTCGACCTCCAGGACGGTGGACTCGTCGCCGATGGTGACGTGCAGTCCGGCGTCGTCGATCCGGTCGTAGCGCACGCCCGGGACCATGGTGACGCCGCGCTGCCTCAGCTCGGTGCGGTGGATCCAGCCGGTGGTCTTGCCGAGCCCGGCGCCGACCTTGGAGGTCTTGCGCTGGAGCAGGTGGACGGCGCGCGGCGGCACGGGGCGCTCGGGCGCGGCGAGGCCGCCGGGGGTGGCGTAGTCCATGTCGACTCCCCAGAGGCGGAAGTACGCCGACGGGTCCTCGTGCGCCTTGTCGCCGCCGTCGGTGAGGTATTCGGCGACGTCGAAGCCGATGCCGCCGGCGCCGAGGACGGCGACGCGGTCGCCGACGGGGGCGCCGTCGCGGAGCACGTCGAGGTAGCCGACGACGCTCGGGTGGTCGATGCCGGGGATGTCCGGGGTGCGGGGCGTGACGCCGGTGGCGACGACGACCTCGTCGTGGCCGGCGAGGTCGTCGGCCGCGACCCGCGTGTTGAGGCGTACGTCGACGCCGTGCGCGGCCAGCTGGGTGCGGAAGTAGCGCAGCGTCTCGTCGAACTCCTGCTTGCCGGGGACCTTGCGGGCCACGTTGAGCTGGCCGCCGATCTCGCCGGCGGCGTCGAAGAGGGTGACCTCGTGGCCGCGTTCGGCCGCGCTGACCGCGCAGGCGAGCCCGGCCGGTCCGGCGCCGACGACCGCGACGCGCTTGCGCCGCCGGGTCGGGGTGAGGACCAGCTCGGTCTCGTGGCAGGCGCGGGGGTTGACCAGGCAGGAGGTGATCCGGCCGCTGAAGGTGTGGTCGAGGCAGGCCTGGTTGCAGCCGATGCAGGTGTTGATGGCCTCGGGGCGGCCGGCGGCGGCCTTGGCGACGAAGTCGGGGTCGGCGAGCATCGGGCGGGCCATCGACACCATGTCGGCGGTGCCCTCGGCGAGCAGCCGCTCGGCGACTTCGGGGGTGTTGATGCGGTTGGTGGTGACGAGCGGCACCGTCACCTCGCCCATCAGGCGCCTGGTCACCCAGGTGTAGGCGCCGCGCGGCACGGAGGTGGCGATGGTGGGGATGCGGGCCTCGTGCCAGCCGATGCCGGTGTTGATGATGGTCGCTCCGGCGGCCTCGACGGCCTTGGCGAGTGTGACGACCTCGTCGAGGGTGGAGCCGCCGGGCACCAGGTCGAGCATGGACAGCCGGTAGACGACGATGAAGTCCTCGCCGACCGCCTCGCGCACCCGGCGGACGATCTCGACGGGGAAACGCGTCCGGTTCTCGTACGAGCCGCCCCAGCGGTCGGTGCGGTGGTTGGTCCGCGCGGCGATGAACTCGTTGATCAGGTAGCCCTCGGAGCCCATGATCTCGACGCCGTCGTACCCGGCCCCGCGCGCCAGCCGGGCGGTGCGGACGTAGTCGTCGATGGTGCGCTCGATCTCGGCGTCGGTCAGCTCGCGGGGCACGTGCGGGCTGATCGGGGCCTGGAGCGCGCTCGGGGCGACCAGGTCGGCGTGGTAGGCGTAGCGGCCGAAGTGCAGGATCTGCAGGGCGATCCGGCCGCCCTCGTGGTGCACGGCGTCGGTGACCACGCGGTGCTGCTCGGCCTCGTCCTCGGTGGTGAGCCTGGCACCGCCCGGGTAGGGGCGGCCCTCGTCGTTGGGGGCGATGCCGCCGGTGACGATCAGGCCCACTCCTCCGCGGGCCCGGGCCGCGTAGAAGGCGGCCATGCGCTCGAAGCCGTTCTCCGCCTCCTCCAGGCCGACGTGCATGGAGCCCATCAGGACCCGGTTGGGGAGCGTCGTGAAGCCCAGGTCGAGCGGGCTCAGCAGGTGGGGGTAGCGGCTCATCGGGGCGCCTCCGTGCGGGGTGTGGTGCCTCCGTTGTAGAGGACGGCCGCCTCTTTGTGCAACTAGTTGCACAAAGAGGCGGCGCACACCACACCGCCCTACCGGCGGCTCCCGGCCGGCTCAGCGGCTCTCGAGCCGTACGTGCAGCTCGCGCTCCTGGTCCCCGGAGGCCGTGCTCAGGTCACGCACGGTGAACAGGGAGTCCAGGGTGGTGCGGAACCTCTCGATCGCCCAGTAGCCGCCCTGCACGTCGGCCTCCACGGACTCCCGCAGCCGGGCGGGGTCGCACTCGCCCCGGTGCGCGTCGGCCACGTCGAAGGTGCCGAGCCACACGGTCGGGCGGACCTCGTGGTAGTCCCGGGTCACGTCGCCCGCGTGCCGGTCCGACCCGTAGCACGCGCACAGCGCGTCGAACACGGTCCGGGCGTCCTCCTTGCTGCACCCGCTCAGCTCCACGGAGACGGATTCCGGATGCAGTCGCTCAGCGTCCATCGTGATCGCTCCTCTCGCGGCCATACCACCAGAAAAGCACCACCTGGTGCCGGGCACTACCGGGTGAAGCGGTAGGTCTTGCTGTCGGTCAGCACGCAGAAGCCCGGCGAGACGACGATCACGCGCAGGGTGCCGGTGCGGCGGTCGTAGTCGATGCCCTCGGTCTCGAAGTCGCCGGAGCAGGCGCTGCGCAGGGGCAGCTGCCGCAGGGCGGTGACGTGGCCGGTGACGTCCGCGGTGCCGTTGGGCGCGGCGGACAGGTCGATCCGCAGCAGGGGTTTGGTGATGCCGAAGAGGGTGCCCGCCGGGTCGTCCGAGGAGCACAGCAGAGTGGTCGCGTCGAGGAAGTCGCAGCCCTGGACGTCGCGCACGGCGTGGTCCAGACGCACGGTGGCCGCCTGGGGGAGGTTCGCGGACGGCGAGGTGGCCGGGTTGACGCCGGGTGTCGGGAAGACCAGCAGCCGGTCCATGGTGCCCCACTCGCCGGAGAGCATCCACTGACCGTCCGGCGAGACGGCGGACCAGGAGTTGTTCCGCGCCTCACCGGGGCTCAGCGTGTGCACGTACTCCGCCCAGCTTCCGTCGGGCTCCTGCACGCGGAACATCTTGGTGCTGCCGTCGTCGCGCTGGTACGGCTCGATGTAGTGGCCGTCGTAGGAGGCGTCCGGGTCGCCGACGTGGTTCCAGCCCCGGGTGCTGAGGCTCAGCGGGATGGTGCCGATGCCGGTGTAGCGGTTGGGGCTGCCGGCCGGGACCTCGACCGAGGCCAGGCCCTGGCTCTCGGTGAGCGGGTCGGCGCGGTCGGAGCCGACCTCGGTCCAGGTGTCGGCAGCGGACGGCTCGGACCAGGCGCCGGCGGCGGCCGCAGGGCCCGCGAGGCCGGCGGAGAGGGTGAGGGCGGCGAGTCCGGTCAGGACGGCGTGACAACGTTGCCGGGCGCGCAGGGGCATGGAGGCTCCTCGGTGGGGGGCGGGCGGCAAGGACGGGGCGAGCGCGTTCGGCGCACAGTCTGGACCGCCCGTCACGGCATGTACAGACCAACTCCGGACGCGCTTCGTGCGGCGGTCACCGCCCGGCCGGGAGATGCTGGAAGGAGTCCGCGGAGCCGCTCGGAATCGGCCCTGTGCGCGGCGGAACGCGGTAGAACAAGGGAGTCGGCATCAGAAAGGCGTGCCGCGCGGAACGGTGAAGGCGGGGCGTGGGATGAGTACATCCGGGTCTGCCGGGTTCGAGGGCGACGCGTCGTCGCGCGGCCCCGTGCGGCCCGGCGGACTGCTCGACCTGCTGAGCGTGGCCTCGGTCGTGCTGGACGCCGAGGGCCGGATCGTGCTGTGGAGCCCGCAGGCGGAGGAGCTG
Source organism: Streptomyces sp. WAC 04229 (assembly GCF_003947455.1). GTDB lineage: Bacteria > Actinomycetota > Actinomycetes > Streptomycetales > Streptomycetaceae > Streptomyces. Next base: position 6,123 of record NZ_QHJH01000016.1, read on the forward strand.
TTCGGATACTCCGCACAGGAGGCGCTGGGACAGTACGCCGCCCGCATCATGGTCCACGAGCGCCACCTCGATCTGGTCGTCAAGCTGTTCTCCGACGTCATGCGGACCGGCCGCAGCTGGGCCGGGGCCTTCCCCATCCGGCACAAGGACGGCGGCACCCGACTGGTGGAGTTCCGCAACATGCGTCTGCTGGACGACCGCGGGGACGTCTACGCGCTGGGGCTCGCGGCCGACCAGTCGACGGTGCGGCGGCTGGAGCGCGACCTGGCGCTGTCCTCACGGGTGATCACACAGTCACCGGTCGGACTGGCGGTGCTGGACACCGACCTGCGGTACGTCTCGGTCAACCCGGCCCTGGAAAGGATCAACGGCATCCCGGCCGACGACCACATCGGCCACAGGACCCACGAGCTGCTGCCGCAGGTGGACGCGGCCCAGATGGAGGCCGCGGCGCGAGAGGTGCTGGAGACCGGGCAGCCGGTGATCGACAGGCCCACCACCGGACGGACGCCCGCCGACCCGGACGAGGACCACGCGTGGTCCGTCTCGCTGTACCGGCTGGACGACGCGCTCGGCACGGTCCTGGGCGTGGCCGTCTCGGTCGTGGACGTCACCGAGCAGTACCGGGTGAGCGCCGAGGCCGAGGCCGCGCGGCGCCGGCTGGCCTCGGTCGCGGACGCCTCCGCCCGGATCGGCACCACGCTGCAACTGGACCGCACCGCGCACGAGCTGGCCGACGTGGCCGTGCCCGGCCTCGCCGACGTCGCCGCCGTGGATCTCCTCCAGGCCGTGGTGGAGGGCCGGCGCAGCAACCTGGGCCCGGCCGAACCCGCCGTGATGAGGGCGCTGGCCGTGCACGCGGACGACGCCCCCGACGCGCTCACGGCGGCCGACCGGCCCGGCCAGGTGGCCCGGTACGGGCCGGACCGCCTGGTCACCGAGTGCGTGCGCAGCGGGCAGCCGGTGTGGGTGGCCCGGGTGACCGGAGCGGACCTGGAGCGCATCGCGCGTTCACCGGAGGCGGTGGAGCTGCTGCGCCGGGCGGGCGTGCACTCGTACCTGGCCGTCCCGCTGATCGCGCGGGGCGAGGTGCTCGGCGCCCTGGACCTGAAGCGGACCGCCAACCCGCTCCCGTTCGGCAAGGACGATCTGCTGCTGGCCAGGGAACTGGCCGCGCGGGCCGCGCTGCAGATCGACAACGCCCGCTGGTACCAGAACGCCCGTACCACCGCCCTGACCCTTCAGCGCAGCCTGCTGCCGAGCCATCCGCCGGTGACCGGCGGCCTGGAGGTCGCCTCGCGCTACCAGCCGGCCGGGGCCACCAGCGAGGTCGGCGGCGACTGGTTCGACGTGATCGAGCTGGAGGGGTGCAAGACCGCGCTCGTGGTGGGCGACGTGATGGGCAGCGGCATCGCGGCGGCGGCCTCGATGGGGCGGCTGCGGACCGCGACGAACACCCTGGCCGCCCTCGACCTGGATCCGGCGCTGCTCATGGAGCACCTGGACCGCACCACGGCGGGCCTGGACCAGGCCATCGCGACCTGCGTCTACGCCGTGCACGACCCGAACGAGAGGCGGTGCCTGATCGCCAACGCGGGGCACCTGCCGCCGGTGCGGCTGCGGGCCGGGCACCCGCCGGAGCTGCTGGACCTGCCCACCGGGGTGCCGCTCGGGGTGGGCGGCGTCCCGTTCTCCACGACCGCCGTCGCCCTGGAGCCGGGCGACCGGCTGGTGCTGTACACCGACGGCCTCGTCGAGACCCGCCGGCACCCCCTGGACGAGCGGCTGAACGCCCTCCTGGCCCTGCTGGACGGCCCGGACCGCCCGCTGGAGGAGGTCTGCGACCAGCTCCTGCGCACCCTGCACGAGCCGGAGAACTCCGACGACGTTGCCCTACTGATCGCTCGCGCCACGCCGCCCGCCTAGGCGTGCTGTCCCGCGCTAGTCGCGTACGCCCGTCACCACGTGGGCGTACAGCTCCTCCGAGACCGCGACGCGGGTCGTCATTCCGGCGCGGGTGAAGGCGGCGACCGCGGCGGGTGCCTGGGCCTCGCTCGTCTCGACCAGCAGGCAGCCACCGGGCGCCAGCCAGCGGGGCGCCTCGGCCGCGACGCGACGCAGCACGTCTAGTCCGTCGGCGCCCCCGTCGAGGGCGACCAGCGGTTCGTGGTCGCGGGCCTCGGCCGGCAGCAGGGCCACCTCGGCGGTGGGGACGTAGGGCACGTTGGCCGCGAGGATGTCGACGCGGCCGCGCAGGACCTCGGGCAGCGCGTCGAACAGGTCACCGACGTACACGCGGCCGCCCGCGTCGGCGAGGTTGCCGCGGGCGCAGCGCACGGCGGCGGGGTCGACGTCGGCGGCGTGCACCTCGGGCCGGTCCAGCGCGGCGGCCAGGGCCGCGCCGACGGCGCCGGAGCCGCAGCACAGGTCCACGACGACGGACGCGTGCGGCGCGTGGGCGAGGGCCTCGTCGACCAGGAACTCGGTGCGGCGGCGGGGGACGAAGACACCGGGGGCGACGGCGACCCGCAGGCCGCGGAACTCGGCCCAGCCGAGGACGAGTTCGAGGGGCAGCCCGGAGACCCGGCGGTCGATCAGGGCGGTGAGTTCACCGGCGTCGCGGGCGGCGGCCATCAGGAGCGCCGCCTCGTCCTCGGCGAAGACGCAGCCCGCGGTGCGGAGCGCGGCGACGACCCGGTCACGCGACGGGCAGGCCGCGGAGGGCAGGGGGGAACGAGAGGTAGCGGAGAGCGAGGGGCGTGCGGGAGACGAGGAGGCCATGGAAGCCGAGAGCCTTTCGGGAACCGAAGGGCGCTCTCGACGGTCAGCCGTTCGCGGTGACCGTGCTGCCGTGAGGTGAGAGCACCCGGGTCGACACAGCGGTAATGGGTCTCACCTCCCAGGCGTCCGGCGGCCGGGACGGTCCGCGGCCGCCGGTCACACTACCCCAAGTTGTACTCTGCAACCAGCGATGCGAGGGAGGAACAGTGACGGCTGCCGAGACGCCCGGTGCCGCGGCGGACGCGGCCGTGGAGACCGTCCAGCGCGAGATGACGGCCTTCGCCCGCCGCGCCCGCGCCTCGGCGGGGCGTATGCATCCGGAGCTGTCGCTGGTGTCGTACACGCTCCTCGGGCACCTGGAGGAGCGGGACGGCTGCCGGGCCACCGACCTGGCGGCCCACTACGCCCTCGACAAGTCCACGGTCAGCCGCCAGGTGTCCGCGCTGGAGCGGGCCGGGCTGATCGAGCGGCGGCCGGACCCCGAGGACCAGCGCGTGCAGGTGCTGCACCTGACGCGGGCCGGGCGGCGCATCCTGGCGCAGGTCACCGAGAGCCGCCGGGCCGCCTTCCGGGAGCGGCTCGCCGACTGGCCCGACGAGGACCTGATCCGCTTCGCCGCGTATCTGGAGCGGTACAACGCGTGGCGGGGCGGTCCGCGGGGCGAGGACCCGGACCGGGGAACGCCGGCGGGCACGTACCGTTGACGGCGTACGCACTGATCACGCAGGCCGCGAGCACCTGCCGCAGCGGCCCGAAAGGCCCCACCGCATGAACACCACCCGAGGCTTCGCCGGGCGCCCGCGCGTCGACCGGCCGGGGATGCCGCCCGGCCAGTACGACGCGGGCGACGACTGGCCCGTGCTGTCCGCCGAGGTCACGCCCGACCTCGCCCCCGCCGACTGGACCTTCCGGGTGGGCGGTCTCGTGGCCGAGGAGCGCACCTGGGACCTGGCCGGGGCGCGTCGGCTGCCCGCCTCGGCGTACGAGGGCGACATCCACTGCGTGACCGGCTGGTCGAAGTTCGGCGTGCGGTTCGGGGGCGTGTCCCTGGACACCTTCCTGGAGGCGGTCCGTCCGCTGCCGTCCGCCACGCACGCCGTGGCCTACGCGCACACCGGCTACACCGCGAACCTGCCGCTGGCGGACCTGACCGGCGGCCGGGCCTGGATCGCCTGGGAGTACGAGGGGCGCCCGCTCGCCCCCGAGCACGGCGGCCCGGCGCGGCTGGTGGTGCCGCACCTGTACTTCTGGAAGAGCGTGAAGTGGCTGGCGGGCCTGGAGCTGCTCGACCACGACCGGCCGGGCTTCTGGGAGCAGAACGGCTACCACGCGCGCGGCAACCCCTGGGAGGAGCAGCGGTACTCCGGTGACTGAGACGGCCACACACACGGCGGGGGCCCACACGCCCCCCACGCGGTTCGCCGTGCCCGGACGCATCGAGGTGAACGGCCTGGTGGCCGGGGTCTGGCAGCCGGCCACGCTCACGGAGATCCGCCGCGAGACGCCCCGCGCGTCCACCTTCCGGTTCGCCGTGCCCGGCTGGGCGGGCCATCTGCCGGGCCAGCACCTGATGGTCCGGCTCACCGCCGAGGACGGGTACGTGGCCCAGCGGCACTACTCGCTGGCGTCCGCGCCGGACGGCTCCGGGCACATCGAGCTGACCCTCGACCACGTGGCGGACGGGGAGGTGTCCGGCTGGTTCCACACGGTGGCGCGGCCCGGCGACCGGATCGAGGTGCGCGGCCCGCTGAGCGGCTTCTTCGCCTGGCCGGGCGACCGCCCCGCCCTGCTGCTGGGCGCGGGCTCCGGCGTCGTCCCGCTGATGTCCATGGTCCGGCACCACCGGGCGCGGGGGCTGACGGTGCCGCTGCGGATGCTGGTGTCCGCGCGCGGCCCCGAGGAGTTGATCTACGCGGACGAGTTCGGCCCGGAGACCACCCCCGTCTTCACCCGGAGCGCCCCGGCCGGGACGCCCGTGGGCCGGCTGACCGCCGCGCACCTGGACCCGCTGCTGTCCGAGCCGCCCGCCGGGGGCTGGGAGGCCTACGTGTGCGGGTCGAACTCGTTCGCCGAGCACGCGTCACGGCTGCTGGTGGCCGGCGGCCAGCCGGTGGAGCGCATCCGGATCGAGCGCTTCGGCTGACCCGCGGCGGAACTTCGCCGCGGGGGTGGGCGAGTCCCGCCGGACTGGGTACCAGTCCAGTACGGGCACTCGCACACTGGCGCGACCCGGAGGCGCGGGGGTTCCCCGCCCGTCATGGACGTCCGTCCGCCTCCCGGTCGCGGTGATCGCGGGGAGGTCGACATGCGAACCCGGGTGCGCGGCTGGCGCTGGCGGCACAATTCGCTGCGCCGCCGGTCGGACGTCGTCGAGTCGTGGACCCTGCTGGTCGTCGCCCTGCTGCTGTTCGCGGGTGCCCCCCTGCTGGGGGCCGCCACCGCCTGGTGGGGCTACGGCCAGGCGCAGGCGATCGTGGCGGAGCAGCGGGCGGACCGGCACCGGGTCAGCGCCGCGGTGGCCGACGACACCGGCGGCACCCTGCCTTCCGCCCAGCTCGACGGGCAGCACTCGTACCGCACGACCGTCCGCTGGAGCACGCCGGACGGCACGGAGCGGAGCACCACGGCGCGGGTCCCGGCCGACGCCCGGCGCGGTGACCGGGTCGACGTGTGGCTGGACTCGCGGGGGCGGAGCGTGCCGCCGCCGTCGGACGGCTCCCAGATCTGGCAGCACAGCGCCACGGTGGGCTCCTTCACCGCCATCGGCACCGGCCTCACGGTGCTGCTGCTGCACCGCGCGGTGCGCGGGGTGGCCCTCAGGCGCCGGATGAACGAGTGGGACCGCGACTGGGCCCGCACCGAACCCCAGTGGACGCACCGCGGGGCCTGACGGCCTCCCGCCCGCGCTCTGGTCCGCCTCCCGGCCCCTCACGTACGGTGTGATCATCCGTACGGTCCGGCACGTGCTCCCGCAAAGGCGGTTCCCCGATGGCCCTGTTCGATCTTCCGCTCGACGAACTGCGGGAGTACCGGAGCGCGTCGGGCGAGCCGGAGGACTTCGACGCGTTCTGGACCAAGACGCTCCGGGAGGCCCGCGAGCACGACGTGGACGCGCGCTTCGAACCGGTCGACACGGGTCTGTCCACGGTGCGGGTGTACGACGTGACGTTCGCCGGATTCGGCGGTCACCCGGTGAAGGGCTGGCTGACCCTGCCGGCCGCGGCGGAGGAACCGTTGCCGCTGGTCGTGGAGTTCGTCGGGTACGGCGGCGGGCGCGGGCTGCCGCACGAGCACCTGCTGTGGGCGTCCACGGGCCGGGCCCACTTCGTCATGGACACCCGGGGCCAGGGCAGCGGCTGGGGCGGCGGTGGCGGGACCGCGGACCCGGTGGGCGGCGCGCCCGCGTACCCGGGCTTCCTCACCCGCGGCCTGGACGCCCCCGAGAACTACTACTACCGCCGGGTCTTCACCGACGCCGTGCGCGCCGTCGAGGCGGCCCGCTCCCACCCGCTGACCGACCCGGCGCGCACGGTCGCGCTCGGCGGGAGCCAGGGCGGCGGGATATCGCTCGCGGTGGGCGGTCTGGTGCCGGACCTGGTGGCGGTCGCCCCGGACGTGCCGTTCCTGTGCGACTTCCCGCGCGCGACCACGATCACCGACCGGCATCCCTACCGCGAGGTCGGCCTGTACCTGAAGACGCACCGCGGCCGGACCGAGGACGCGCTGCGCACGCTGTCCTACTTCGACGGCGTGCACTTCGCGGCGCGGGGCCGGGCGCCGGCCCTGTTCTCGGCGGCGCTGGAGGACCAGACCTGCCCGCCGTCCACCGTCTTCGCGGCCTTCAACGCCTGGGCGCACGAGGACAAGGCGATCGAGGTGTACGACTTCAACGACCACGAGGGCGGCGGGCCGTTCCAGCAGGCCGCCAAGGTGCGCTGGCTGCGCTCGTACGCCTGAGGGTCCCGGGCGGAGACGGCGCGGTTTCGGACACGGCGGTCACGGCGGAGGCCGTACGCCGCCGGAGGCGCGGGTGCCGTTTCGGCCGAACCTCCGGACCGGCCTTCCCTGCTGGTTTAGACCAATGGTACTCCTGGTGGCGCACCGAGCCCGCACGGCTACCGTACGTAACCCCCAGGAGGCGCGGCATGGACCGCACCACCCCGCACGACGACCCTCTCGCCGACGACCGGCCGCTGTACTGGCGGGTGGCGGCACGACTGCTCGGCGAACTGCACGACGGCACCGTCCCGCCGGGCGAACGCCTGCCCGGCGAGCGCCGGCTGGCGGAACACTTCGGCGTGAGCCGGGAGACCGTCCGGCAGGCCCTGGACGTGCTGCGCCGGGACGGCCTGCTGGCCACCGACCGGCGGGGCAGTCACGCCGCCCTCCCCGGACCGCCGGCCGGGAGTCCGGCGCCGCTCGCGTTCCCGGTGGGCGCCCGTCCGGCCGAGCCCCGTACGGGCGACCGCGCCACCGTCGCCTGGGAGGCGCCGCCGCCCGAGCACGCGGCGGCGCTGGGGCTGGTACCGGGCCGTCCGACACTGGTGCACCGTTACGCGTCGGCGACCGCCGACGGAAGCGGGCGGCGGACGGCCGTGACCTCGTTCTCGGCCGTCGCGCTCGCCGAGGTGGAGGAGCTGGCCCGCTACCGCGACCGCGCCGACGGTGTCGCCTCGGCCCAGCTGCGGCGGGCCTACGACTGGATGCGCAGGGCGGGCCTGACGCTGCACCACCGGGACACCATCACGCCGCTCACGGACGCGGCCTCGGTCCGGGTGGTGCGCCGGGTGCACGACCAGCACGACCGGCCCCTGGAGATCACGGAGCTTCTGGTGGACGCCCGACAGGACGCCCTGGTCTACGAGTTCACGCTGCCGGCCGCGGGGTGAAACCCGCCCGCTACGCCGTACGCCGGGCCGTGACCAGCCGGACGCGCGGGCTGCCGTCGGGCCGGCGGCCGAACTCGGGCAGGGCGCGCAGTTCCGCCCGGAAACCCGCACGGGCGAGTTCCCGGCCGACGTCCCCGAGGCGGAACGTCCGGTAGTACATGACGAACGGCGGCCGCCACAGCGCGTTGCGCACCCGCATCGCGGCGTCGAAGCCGAGGAGCGTCCAGTACCCCGGGGAGCCGGGGCGGGGCGGCGCGACCACCGGGAAGGCGAAGCGGCCGCCCGGCCGGAGCACGGACCGCACCTGACCGAACAGGCCCGGCAGTTCCCGGGGCAGGAAGTGCCCGAACGCGCCGAAGCTCACCACGAGGTCGAACTCGGCGCCGAACGGCAGCGCACGGGCGTCCGCGCGCACCCAGGAGACCTCGGGGCCCAAAGGCGCGGGGCGCCGACGGGCGACGTCCAGCATGCCCGCGCTGAAGTCGACCCCGGTCACCCTGTCCCGGCACACCCGGGCCAGCACGTCCACGCCCGCGCCGGTGCCGCAGCACAGGTCGAGCCCGGCGCCGAACGGTCCCATCGGCGCCAGCGCCGAGGCCACGGCGTCGAGCACCCGGTCCGGCGTCCGGTAGGGGGTGTGGTCGAACTTCGGGGCGAGCAGGTCGTAGCCGCGCTCGACCGACGACAGTGCCTGGACGGCGAGTTCGCGCAGGGTGGGGCCTTCGGGACTGAACATCGGCTCAGCCTAGGTGCTGCCCGGCGGGCCCGGTCGGAGCACGCCGTTCGTCGAGCACGGCGAGGACGCGCTCGCACCAGCGGGCGTTGTCCCGTTCGAAGGTGATTCCGGCGAGCAGCGTGAGGTAGGGCCCGACGCGGTCGGCCTCGCGGAGGTGCCGCTCCTCCGTGCGCCCGTCCAGGAGGCGTTCGCGCACCCGCTCGTAGCGGGCGAGCTTGCCCAGGGCCCAGGCCCTGCGCTCCTCGACCAGCGCGCGGACGGCGTCGGGGTCGGCGCCGTCCATCGCCTGCATCTTGATCAGGAACTCGTCGCGGACCGCGGTGGGGCGCCGGGTCGGCTCGACGGCGAAGGCGCCCAGCCGCTCCCGCCCGGCCTCGGTGAGCGAGAACAGCCTTTTGGTGGGCCTGCGTTCCTGCTGCACCGTCCGTGCCTCGATCAGGCCGTCGCCCGCCAGGCGCTCCAGCTCCCGGTAGAGCTGCTGCGGCGTGGCGGGCCAGAAGTTGGCCAGCGACACGTCGAACACCTTGGACAGTTCGTAGCCCGAGGCCTCCCCCTCCAGGAGAGCGGCCAGGACGGCGTACTTGAGAGACATGTCGACACGCTAGCAAGCACGGACTAATCTACTCCGCACCTATTCAATTATTTTACTAGGAGGTGGCTGCGATGCAGGCATTCCGCGCGGCGGTCGAGGCGCACGACATCGACGCCGTCGAAGCACTGCTGGCCGAGGACGTGGTCTTCACCAGCCCCGTCGTGTTCAAGCCCTACCGGGGCAAGGCGATCACGGCGGCGATCCTGCGTGCGGTCGAGCGCGTCTTCGAGGACTTCCGCTACGAGCGCGTCATCGGCGAGGAGGGCGGCCGCGACCACGCGCTGGTCTTCTCGGCACGGGTGGGCGACCGGGAGATCGGCGGCTGCGACTTCCTGCACCTGGACGAGTCGGGCCGGATCGACGAGCTGACGGTGATGGTGCGTCCGCTGTCGGGCGCCCAGGCGCTCCAGGCGGCCATGGCCGCGCAGTTCGAGCGGATCGCGCAGGAGGCGCAGGAGGCGCAGGCGGGCACGGCCGGCTGACTCCGGCCCGGCACATGCGGAACACGGAATCGCGTAAGCCGGAACAGGGACCGCACCGGCGGCGTTGACGGGTGTGGGACGCTGATCCGTCCCATTCCCGTGCCCCTCCCACCACGTCCCGTGGTACGGTGCGGTCAGCACTTGTGTACGCCCCACTGGGGCGCCGGTGCCAGTTTCCTTCGGTTCGCCGACCCGCCCGTCGTGATGCGACCGGCGCGTCCGCTTCTCAGCACAACCTCGTGAGCAGGGCCTTCGCACCCGCGGTCACCGAGGTGCTGTTCCCGCCGTCCGGAGGCGTGTCGTCCGACCCCTCGCACGGTTTTCCCCTTCCTTCCGCATGTCCCATGCCCAGGTGTCCTCGAAAGGACCGACCACCATGACCACCACACTCGAACACCCTCCTGTACAGCAGCCCCCGGCCGAGACCGCGAGCGGCGTCCTCGACATCGAGACGGGCGGGAAGGGCCGCCTGCGGGGCGCGAGCCTCCAGCCCGGGCCGGACGACCTCGTCCTCTCCCCCGCCCTGATCCGCCGGCACGGCCTGCGCAAGGGCGACCTGGTCGAGGGCGTGCGCGGCGACCGGCGCACCCTGACCGACGTCGTCCGCGTCAACGGCCGTACGCCCGACGGCCGGGGCGGCCGCCGGCACTTCCACGACCTGACCCCGCTGCACCCGCACGAACGGCTGCGGCTCGAACACCCCGCGTCCGGTCTGACCGGGCGCGTCACCGATCTGCTCGCACCGGTAGGCAAGGGCCAGCGCGGCCTGATCGTGGCCCCGCCCAAGACCGGCAAGACCGTCCTGCTCCAGCAGCTCGCCGCCGCGGTGGCCGGCAACCACCCCGAGTCCCGGCTGATGGTGGTGCTGCTCGACGAACGGCCCGAGGAGGTCACCGACATGCGCCGGTCGGTGCGGGGCGAGGTGTACGCCTCGACCTTCGACCAGAGCGCCAAGCAGCACATCGCGCTGGCCGAACTGGTCGTCGAGCGCGCCAAGCGGCTCGTCGAGGCCGGTGAGGACGTCGTCATCCTGCTCGACTCCCTCACGCGGCTGTGCAGGGCGCACAACAACGCCTCCTCCTCGGGCGGCCGTACGCTCAGCGGCGGCGTCGACGCCGGGGCGCTCCTCGGCCCCAAGCGGTTCTTCGGCGCGGCCCGCAAGGCGGAGGAGGGCGGCTCCCTCACCATCCTCGCCACCGCCCTGGTGGAGACCGGTTCGCGCGCCGACGACTTCTACTTCGAGGAGCTGAAGAGCACCGGCAACATGGAGCTGCGGCTGAGCAGGGAACTCGCCGCCCGCCGGGTCTTCCCGGCCGTGGACATGGCCGGTTCGGGCACCCGGCGCGAGGAACTCCTGCTGTCCTCCCCCGAGGCCACCGCCGCGCGCGGACTGCGGCGGGCGCTGACGGCGCGGGACGGCCAGTCGGGCCTGGAGACGCTGCTGGAGCGGATGCGCCAGACCCCGGACAACGCCGCGTTCCTGCGGCAGGTCCAGCCCACCCTGCCGGCCGGCTGACCCCCCCCGGCCGCCGGGTCACCCTGCCCCGCCGAGACTCCCCGTCCTACGGCAAACGGGTGCATGCGCGCCCGACTCGCCCCGGGCAGCGCGGCGGTTCGGGCATCCGTTCCTACGTTTGCGGTATGACTATCGGATTCTCATCCCGGGCGGCTCGATCCACTTGCGTGCTCTGCGTGGCAGGCCTGCTGACGCTCATGCCCGCCGCCGCGGCCGCCCGTACGGGACAGCCGGACCCCGGGTCACCGGGCGCGCCCGGCCCGATGGCGGGGCCCGCGGCGCTGTACGGCTCCGGAACGCAGGTCCGGCCCGGCCCCGAGGCCCCGGATGTTCCCCATGTCTCCGCGCTGTCCTGGGTGGTCGCCGACGCCGAGAGCGGCGACGTGCTGGCCGCCCACGACGCGCACCGTCCGCTGCCTCCTGCCAGCACCCTCAAGACGCTGTTCGCCCTCACCGTGCTGCCGGTCCTGCCGGGCGGCGTCCGCCACGAGGTGAGCGCGGACGAGCTGTCCGGCATCGGTCCGGGCAGCAGCCTGGTGGGTGTCGCCGAGGGCCACACCTACCGCGTCTCCGACCTGTGGAACGGGGTCTTCCTCAACTCCGGCAACGACGCAGTGCACGTCCTCGCCTCGCTCACCGGCGGCTGGAGCGCCACGGCCGCCCGGATGCAGGCCGAGGCCCGGGCCCTCGGCGCCCTCGACACCCAGGTGCGCTCACCGGACGGCTACGACGCCCCGGGCCAGGTGTCGTCGGCGTACGACCTGGCCGTCTTCGGACGGGCGGGACTGCACAACCCGGACTTCGCACGGTACTGCGGCAAGGTCGACGCGCTCTTCCCCGGCCGGGACGGGGAGGCCTACGGAATCATGAACACCAACCGCCTGCTCACCGGGGCGGACGGCGTGGAGCCGTACCCGGGGCTCATCGGCGTCAAGAACGGCTACACCAGCAACGCCGGCAACACCCTGATCGGGGCGGCCCACCGCGACGGGCGCACCCTGGTGGTCACCGTGATGAACCCGCAGGAGGGCGGCGGCCACGCCGTGTACGAGGAGACCCGTTCGCTGCTCGACTGGGGCTTCGAGGCGTCCGGTCTGGTCGAGCCGGTGGGCTCGCTGACGCCCCCGGACGAACGGCCCCGGCCGGGCTCGGAGGTGGCGGAGCCCGTGGCGGTCGCGTCGACGCGGGCCGCCGAGCACGGGCCGGGCTGGCCGGAGACCGGCGCCATCCTCGGCGTCGCCGGGCTCGGCGCGGGCGCCATGGCGCTGGCGCTGCGGCTCAGGCTCGTGCGCGACGACGGGAGTTGACGAGAAGCGGGAGGAGGACCCCCGGGACGGGGGTGGTGCTGGCCACACCCCTGTTCCGGGGGCCGACGCCATTCTGCGGCCGGTAGCGCGTTCACATACTGAACCGCATGGCCAATCCAACGATGCTCATCGAGAACTCCCCCGCGCGCGGACGGGAACAGCGACGCGAGAAGGGCAGCGACTTCTCCGAACTCTCACGGCGCATGGCCGACGCGGATCTGCTCCGGCGCCGCCCGCTGTACTACACGGTGCGCTTCGGTGCCGTCGCCCTCGCGCTCGCGGGCGGTGTCACCGCCTTCGTCGCCCTGGGGGACAGTTGGAGCCAGCTGGTGGTCGCGGCGGCGCTGGCCGTCGTCTTCGGCCAGCTCGGGCTGGCCGCCCACGACCTCGCCCACCGGCAGGTCTTCACCCGCCGGCGCCCCAGCGAGGCCGGCGGGCTGCTGGTGGCCAACCTGCTGCTGGGCATGAGCTACGGCTGGTGGATGAACAAGCACACCCGCCACCACGCCAATCCCAACCACGAGGAGAAGGACCCGGACGTCTCCCCCGACATCCTCGTGTGGTCCCGGGGCCAGGCGAGCAGGGCGAAGGGGCTGCCGCGCTTCGTCGGGAGGCACCAGGCGGCCCTGTTCTTCCCGCTCTTGACGCTGGAAGGTCTCAACCTGAGCTTCAACAGCTTCAAGGCGCTGCGCAGCCCGTCCATGAAGCGGCCCTTGGTGGAGGGGTCGCTGCTCGTCGCGCACTTCGTCCTGTACTTCGGCGGACTGTTCACGCTGCTCTCCCCCGGCAAGGCGCTCGCCTTCATCGCCGTGCACCAGGGCCTGTTCGGGATCTACCTCGGCTCGGTCTTCGCACCCAACCACAAGGGCATGCCGATGATCGAGGAGGGCACGCGGCTGGACTTCCTGCGCCGCCAGGTCCTCACCTCCCGCAACGTACGCGGCGGTGTGTTCGTCGACGCCTTCATGGGCGGCCTCAACTACCAGATCGAGCACCACCTCTTCCCCAGCATGCCGACCCCCGCGCTGGCCAGGGCCCAGGTCATCACCGAGCGGTACTGCGCCGAGCTGGGCGTCCCGTACCACCAGACGGGGCTGCTCGCCTCGCACCGCGAAGCCCTGCGGCACATGCGGAGCGTCGGGGAACCGCTGCGCGCCGCCCGCTGAGCGCGGTGGCGGTCAGCTCTGCAGCACGCCCGCGCCGAGCAGCCCGAACAGCAGGACGCCGACCGCGATCCGGTAGACGACGAAGGCGTTGAAGGAGTGCTTGGCGACGAACTGCAGCAGCCAGGCGATCGAGGCGTAGGCCACCACGAAGGAGACGAGGGTGCCGACCACCAGGGGCGCGGCACCCGCTCCCGCGCCCAGGGCGTCCTTGAGTTCGTACAGACCGGCGCCGGTCAGGGCCGGGATGCCGAGGAAGAAGGAGAGCCGGGTGGCGGCGACCCGGTCGAGGTCGAGCATCAGGGCGGTCGACATGGTGGCGCCGGAGCGGGAGAAGCCGGGGAAGAGGAGCGCGAGGATCTGCGAGCCGCCGACCAGCATGGCGTCCTTGAACGAGGTGTCGTCCTCGCCCCGTTTGTGCCGGCCGGTGCGGTCCGCCACCCACATGACCCCGCTGCCGACGATCAGTGAGCCGGCCACCACCCACAGGGAGGCGAGCGGGCCCTTGATCAGCGGTTTGGCGGCCAGGCCCACCAGGACGATCGGGATCGTCGCGCAGATGACCCACCAGGCGAACCTGTAGTCGTGGTGGTACCGCTCCTCCCGGTCCCGCAGTCCGCGCACCCACGCGGAGAGGATCCGGGTGATGTCCTTGCGGAAGTAGACGAGCACGGCGGCGATCGCTCCGACCTGGATGACCGCCGAGAAGCCGATGACCGAGTGGTCGTCCACCGGGATGCCCATCAGCCCTTCGGCGATCTTGAGGTGGCCGGTGGAGGAGACGGGCAGGAACTCGGTCACCCCCTCGACGGCTCCGAGGACGATGGCCTGACCGATGCTGATGGCGCTCATGAGACCCACTTCCTACTACACGCGGGCGGGCACCCCCCGTCACGCTCGGAGCGCGTCGGCGAGTGTCACCCCCGCGAACACCGCCGCGAGGCCGGCCGCCACACTCGCCAGCACGTTCACCGCGGCCGCGAGGCGGGAGCCCGTCTCGGTGAGGCGGAGCGTCTCGTAGGAGAAGGTCGAGTACGTCGTGAGGGCGCCGCACAGCCCGGTCCCGAGCAGCAGACGCAGGTCGGATCCCACGGCTCCGGCCAGCGTGGCACCGGTGACGAGGCCCAGGGCCAGGGAGCCGGCGACGTTCACGGTGAAGGTGCCCCAGGGGAAGGCCGAGCCGTGCCGGGACTGGACCGCGCGGTCGGTGAGGTAGCGCAGGGGTGCTCCGGCCATGCCGCCCACGACGACCAGCAGCCAGTTCATCCGGGGCTCCGTCTCCGCCGCGGTGTCCGGCGGGCCGCCCAGGAGGCGAGCCACACCGCGGTGAGCGCCGCGAGCGGGGTGGCGGCGAGGTAGGCCAGGCCGGTGCCCGGGTGGCCGTCCGCGAACAGCCCGCGGATGTCCGCCGCGTAGGTGGAGAAGGTGGTGAAACCGCCGAGCACGCCGGTGCCGAGAAAGGGCCGGACCAGGCGGTGGACGTCCCACACCTCGGTCACGGCGACCATGAGCACGCCCATGGCGGCACAGCCGGCCACGTTGACCCAGAAGGTCGTCCAGGGGAAACCACCGCTCCGCGTCGGCCACCACAGGGCGGCGGCGTAGCGGGCGGCGGCGCCGGCACCACCGCCGAGGGCCACGACCGCGACGACGGGTGCCTGGACACGCCACCCCTGCGTCATGGTCGTACGCCTCCCGCTCGATCGACGGCGGGGCCAGGGTAGCCCGGCTACCAGCCCTTCTCGAACATCCGGGCCACCTCAGCGATGCGCACCTCGTCGCGCCGGTAGTACGTCCGCCCGCGGATCCTGCGGGTGCGCAGCAGGCCGAGGCGGGTGAGCAGGGTCAGGTGGGTCTCGGCCACCCGGCGGGGCACACCGAGCTTCGCGGCGACCGGGCCGGACGGGACGCCGTGCGCGGCAGCGTCCACACGGCGCTGCGGCGGGAAGTGCGCGACCGGATCCTTGAGCCATTCCAGGATGTCGAGACGTGTGCCGTGCACGGGGGTCCTCGGCATCCCGCCCTCCCTCCGTCGGGCCCGCCCGTCCCTGTCCGTCCACTGTCCCGCAGCCGGGGTCCCGCTGTCCGGGAGTCCCCCTCCTTGTCCGGTACCCGATCCGCCGGAGTCCGGATTGTTTCTTGCATGCGCACTAGTTGCACACTCAACGAATGGGCTTTCCGGTGCTACCGTGCAGGTATGGCAGTCAGGACGGCCGGTCTGCGGCTCGAGGAACGGTGGCGGGACATCCTCGCCGTGCACGCGCGCACCATGTGCGAGATCGACCGCGTGCTGCATCCGCACGGTCTGGGGGCGAGCGACTTCGAGGTGCTCGACCTCCTCGTGACGGAGGGGCCGGAGGAGGGCGCCCAGTGCCGGGTGCAGAACCTGGTCGGCCGGGTCCACCTGAGCCAGAGTGCGCTGTCCCGGCTCATCGCCCGGCTGGAGAAGGACAAACTGGTCGAACGCACGATGTGCGCGGAGGACCGGCGCGGTGTGTACGTCGCCCTGACCCGCCGGGGCCGCGCGCTGCACGGGGAAGTACTGCCGCTGCAGCGGGACGTACTCTCCCGCATGCTCGGCGACGAAGACGAACCCCGCCCCTGACTGCGGGCGGGTGAAACACCCGCGACGGGGCGGGGCGGCGACGACCCTCTTGCGGGTCGAGGCCGAGTCGGCTCAGGGGCGGGCCAGCAGGCTGCGTACACCGTCCGACGTCAGGGTGAGCCGGTGCTCCGAACCGGCGTCGATGGACAGCGACAGGTCGTCGGCGGGCCACTGCGCGGCGAGGGCACCCAGCGGCACCATCCGGTAGCGGGAGACGTACGGCAGCAGGTCGGCCATCTCCAGCTCCGAGGTGAACACGGGCACCACCTGACGGCCGCCCTGCTGTTCCAGCACCGGCAGCGCCAGCATGCCGGGGTCGGCGGCCTCCTGGTCGTTCGTGTCGTCGGGCACGGGGACGAGGACGTCGCTGCTCGCAAGCGTGTCGAGCGCCGCGGTGTCCTGCGGGTTCTCGGGGTTCTCGGCCAGCGCGTCCAGGGCACGCTGGGCGGGCGTCACGGGGTGGTCGTTCGCGGGTGTCTCCATGGCAGATTCCCTGATAGCGGCGGTCTACGGCCCGCGCGGACGAGGGGCACGGACGCGGTCCAGACTCGCGTACCCGATCATCCACGGCGCAATCATGTGCGGCGCGGGTGCCGGACTCAGCCCTTGCGGTCGGTCCCCTCCACCAGTGCGGCCAGCTTCGCCAGCGCCATCCGCGTGCCCGTCTCGTTGTCCTCGGCCGGCACCGCGTCGGGCAGACCGTCGTGGGCGACGGCCACCTCCGTGCCGCCGCCCGCGTCGGTGAGCGTCGTGGTCATGGTCATCCGGCCCTGGAACGCGGGGTCGGCGGACTCGAACTCCAGCACCTCCACGACCTGCTCGTCGGGCACGAGGCGGGCGAAGTGCCCGTGGTAGGTGTCGGTGTGCGCGGCCGACTTGCCCGTGCCCGTCGGCGCCTCGTAGCTGAGTGACACGCGGAAGGCGCCCCCCGCACGGGCGTCGAACGCGTGCACCCGGGCGGTCATGCCGTCCGGGACCCGCCAGGCGGCGACGGCCGCCGGGTCGAGGAGCGCGCGGTACACGGCGGAGCGCGGGGCGTTCACGTGACGGGAGACGCGGGTCGAGTGCATGGGCACCACCCTTCCCCCACCCGTCCCCCCGGGCAAGCGCCCCGGAAAGCGCACTCATCTGATCGCATGGGGGCCCACTTGATCGATCAACGGAGTGGTCGGGTTAGCATATGAGCGCCGCCTAGCTCGAAAGATAGAGACGTGACTGTCAACGACGACTCGTTCACCAACTGGAAGAACCGCGAAGAGATCGCGGAATCGATGATCCCGATGATCGGGAAGCTGCACCGGGAGCAGGACGTCACGATCCTGCTGCACAGCCGTTCCCTGGTGAACAAGTCGGTGGTCAGCATCCTCAAGACCCACCGCTTCGCCCGCCAGATCGCCGGCGCGGAACTGTCGGTCACCGAGACGATGCCGTTCCTCCGGGCACTCACCACGCTCGACCTCGGTCCCTCGCAGATCGACATCGGCATGCTCGCCGCCACCTACAAGGGCGACGACCGCGGACTCACCGTCGAGGAGTTCACCGCCGACGCCGTCGCCGGGGCCACCGGCGCCAACAAGATCGACCGCCGCGAGCCGCGCGACGTCGTCCTGTACGGCTTCGGCCGCATCGGCCGGCTCGTCGCCCGCCTGCTGATCGAGAAGGCCGGCTCGGGCAACGGACTGCGGCTGCGCGCCATCGTCGTCCGCGGGGGTGGCGATCAGGACCTCGTCAAGCGGGCCTCGCTGCTGCGCCGCGACTCCGTGCACGGGCAGTTCCAGGGCACCATCACCGTCGACGAGGAGAGCAGCACGATCCTCGCCAACGGCAACGCGATCAAGGTGATCCACGCCGACGACCCCTCGCAGGTCGACTACACGGCGTACGGCATCAAGAACGCCATCCTCATCGACAACACGGGCAAGTGGCGCGACCGCGAGGGCCTGTCGAAGCACCTGCGTCCCGGCATCGACAAGGTCGTCCTGACCGCCCCGGGCAAGGGCGACGTCCCCAACATCGTGCACGGCGTCAACCACGACACCATCAAGCCGGACGAGCGGATCCTGTCCTGCGCGTCCTGCACCACCAACGCGATCGTGCCGCCGCTGAAGGCGATGGCCGACGAGTACGGTGTGCAGCGCGGCCACGTGGAGACCGTCCACTCGTTCACCAACGACCAGAACCTGCTGGACAACTACCACAAGTCGGACCGCCGCGGCCGCAGCGCGCCGCTGAACATGGTCATCACGGAGACGGGTGCCGCCTCCGCCGTCGCCAAGGCCCTCCCGGACCTCAAGGCGCGGATCACCGGCAGCTCGGTCCGCGTGCCCGTGCCCGACGTGTCGATCGCGATCCTGAACCTCCAGCTCGCCCGCGAGACCACCCGCGAGGAGGTGCTCGACCACCTCCGCGAGGTGTCGCTGACCTCGCCGCTCAAGCGCCAGATCGACTTCATCAGCGCGCCCGACGCGGTCTCCAGCGACTTCATCGGCTCGCGCCACGCCTCGATCGTCGACGCCGGAGCGCTCAAGGTCGAGGGCGACAACGCGATCCTCTACCTCTGGTACGACAACGAGTTCGGCTACTCCTGCCAGGTCGTCCGCGTCGTGCAGCACGTCTCCGGCGTGGAGTACCCGACGTACCCGGCCCCGGCCGTCTGATCCGGAGTACGCGCGAGGGGGCGACGGGACACGGTTCCCGCCGCCCCCTCGGGTATCAGCCGGCCGCGGCCAGGGCATGCGTGTGATGGCGTTCCCGCCCGGACGCCCCGCGTGGCACGACGGCCGGCTGAAACGAGAATGGCTCCATGGACGCACTGGTTCGGCGCTCCCCCTGGGTCGGGGTGCTGACCTGGTGCGTGGCGGTGCTGAGCCTGACCGTCCTGGCCGCGGCCGCCGTCATCCGCAGCACGGTGCTCGACCCCGGGTTCTACGGGCAGGTGCTGGAGGACGAGCGCGCCTACCAGCGGTTCTACGACGAGGTACTGGTGGACCCGGGCAGTACGCCGTTCACCAGCGAGCTGCTGGACCGGCTGCCGGTGCCGCAGTCGACCGTCACCTCGAACCTCAAGGTCGTGATCCCGCCGGAGACCCTGCGGACCATGGGGGACCGTCAGATCGCCGAGGTGGTCCACTACCTGGAGGGCGACCGCGACCGGCTGCGGATCACGGTCGACCTGGAGCCCGTGGTCGCGAACGTCGAACGGCTCAGCCAGGCCTACTTCGGTGATGCCGTCGCCGCTCTCCAGGAGCGGTCGGAACCCGACTTCCAGGCCTTCGTGCAGCGCATGTCCGAACTGGCGGCGCGGGTGGTGGCCGGTGAGGCGCCGCTGGAGGGACTGCCGTCGCTGCCGCTCTCGCACAGCCAGGCGGTCGCGGCCACGGACGCGCTGATGCCCCTGCTGCCGAGCGCCGAGCGCGCGGGCCTGCGGCCGAGCGTGCAGACGGCCCTGGACCGCGGGGACCTCGCCTCGGCGCTGGCCGCGATCGCTCCGGTGGCCCTGACGGACCAGGTCCGGGACGCCGCCACCGAACTGCTGAGGGAGGCACGGCAGGGCACCTGGGTCGTCTCGGTCGACGTCGACCCCGCCGCCGAGGCGCTGGCTCCGGTGGACCGCGCCCGGTCGGTGACCCGGCTCTTCCAGGAGGTGGTGGAACCGGCGGCGGCCGTGCTCGGCGCCGCCGCGCTCACCCTGCTGTGGCTCTCCACGCCCGGGCCCGCAAGGCGCCGGCTGATGCCGCTGGGCTGGGCACCCGCGGCCGCCGCGGCGCTGCTGGCGCTGACGGTGCTGGGACTGCGGCTCACCCTGGGCGACGCGCTGTTCGGCCGGCCGCCCGCGTGGCCCCCGGCGGCCTCGGGTCTGCTCGCCGACGTCCAGGCCACCGCGCTCGACCGGCTCCTGACCACCGCCGTCGTCGTCGCCGTCATCCTGCTCGCCGCCGGCGCCCTGCTGGTCCTCGTGGGCTGGGTCTGGGAGACCCGGCCCAGCGTGCCGGTCCTCACCGATCCGCGGCACGGTCCGACGCTGACCTTCGCCGTGACCGCCTGCGCGCTCGTCGGGACGATGGTGGCGCCGGTGGCGATCACCGGCTCCTCGCCGCGCATCTGCCAGGGCAGCGCCGAGCTGTGCGACGCCCGCTACGACGAGATCGCCCAGCTCGCCTCGCACAACGCGATGGCCACGACCGCGGACC
Organism: Streptomyces sp. WAC 04229; assembly: GCF_003947455.1. Taxonomy (GTDB): domain Bacteria; phylum Actinomycetota; class Actinomycetes; order Streptomycetales; family Streptomycetaceae; genus Streptomyces. The sequence goes on from NZ_QHJH01000016.1 coordinate 26,384, forward strand.
GGTTCATCGGCCCGCTGCAGGACCCGGACATCGTCGGCCAGCTGGGCGCCGGGGTGCGCGTCCTGCTGCTCGACACCCACGAGTGGGAACGGCCCGAGGAGGTCGCGGACCGGCTGAGCACCTCGGACTTCTCCCCCGACCTGCGCCGGCGGCTCACCGGGATCCTGGGGCGGGTGAACCCGCCGCACCCTGGTCTGTGGCTGTGCCACTCGGTGTGCGGCGCCGGAGCGTCGGAACTGGTGCCCACGCTGGGCCAGATCGGTGACTGGCTGCGGGACAACCCCACCGAGGTGGTCACCCTGATCCTCCAGGACGGCCTGGATCCGGTGACGACCCAGGACGCCCTGCTCCAGGCCGGGCTCGCCGATCTGCTGTACCGGCCGGACCCGGACCCGGACCGCCCGTGGCCGAAGCTCAAGGACATGATCGACAGCGGCAGGCGGCTGGTCGTGTTCGCGGAGCAGGCGGACGGCCCCGCGCCCTGGTACCGGAACCTCTACCGGTACGGCATGGAGACGCCCTTCGCCTTCCGCAGCCCGGACGAGATGTCCTGCGTGCCGAACCGGGGCGGCTCGGACAAGCGGCTCTTCCTGCTCAACCACTTCGTCACGGCCGGCGGCGGGCTGCGGCTGGACGCCGGGACCGTCAACTCCCGGGAGCGGGTGCTGGAGCGGGCGCACAACTGCGAGCGGCAGCGCGGCAGACCCGTCAACTTCATCGCCGTGGACTACGCGACGATCGGCGACGCGCTGGGCGCGGTCGAGGAGCTGAACGCCGAACGGCTGGAGGACGGCGCCCGCGACCCCGTCCGGTCGCCGGACCGGCTGCGCGACGCGCGGCACACGCCCGTGCGGGACGGATCGCCGGGGGCGTGAACGGCAGGGGCCCGGCGACGCGGTGGTACTCCGCGTCGCCGGGCCGGATGGTCCGTCAGGGCTACCTGTTGATCCTGAACTGGGAGCCCGGCTCGATGGTGACGTCCTCCTCCGCCGAGTTGGTGATCGTCACGTCGGTCAGCGTCGCGCTGCCGCGGGCGCCGCCCATCGCGAGGAGGCCGGAGCCGTTGTTGGACTTGTCGATGCGGACGTTGCCGATCTTCACGTCCGGCATCGCACCGCCGCCGGTCTTGAACTGGATGCCGTCGTAGGTCGAGTCGAGGATCTCGGTGTCCCGGATGGTCACGCCCGGGATGTCCTGGCCCTGCGCGAACAGGGTGATGGCGCCGAACTCCTGGTCCTCGTTCCAGAACGCGCCGCCCGTGCGGTGCAGGGCGTTGCCCGCGATGAGGGTCTGCCCGGAGAAGGGCAGCGGGTCGTGGTCGGTGGCGAGCATGATGCCGGGGTAGTTCATGGTGTCGGAGATGACGTTGTTCTCGATGGTGTTGCCGTAACCGCCGTACACCGCGATGCCGTTGGCCCGCCAGGGCAGCTGGATGGTGTTGTTGCGGAAGTGGTTGTCGTGGCCGACGTCCACGGAGGTGTCCTTCACGTACTTGCTGGCCCACACGGCGAGCGAGTCGTCGCCGGTGTTGCGGAAGGACGAGTTGTAGACGGTGGAGTTGCGGGTGCCGTTGGCGAAGTTGATGCCGTCGGCGTAGGTGTTGCGGATGCGTACGCCGGTGAACTCCAGGCCGTCGCCGGGGCCCCACAGCTCGGGGATGTTCGAGTAGTCGCGGCCGGCCCAGACGCCGACGTTGGCGTGCTCGATCCACACGTTGGTGATCTTGGTGTCCTTGCCGAAGCGGCCGTTGAGTCCGACGCCGCCCTCGTGGTTGCCGTCGCCGCCGCGGATGGTGCCCGAGCCGAAGATGGCGATGTCCGAGATCTTGGTGTTGTCGTCGATGTCGAAGCCGAAGTTGCCCTCGTGCGGGTGGTTGATGCCGCCGGCCTCGTGCGGCGGGGTCAGCGTGTAGAGCTGGGAGTGCCACATGCCGGCGCCGCGGATGGTGACGTCGCGGATGCCGACCTGGTTGAACTGGCCGCGGTTCTGCGGGTCGTCGGTGAGGATCTTCTGTTCCTGGCGCCACTGTCCGGCCGGGATCCAGACGCACTCGATCTGGCCGTTCTGGTCGGCGGTGACGGCGCGCTGGATGGCGTCGGTGTCGTCGAGCCCGTCGCCGGGGACGGCTCCGTACTGGGTGATGGGGGTGCAGTTCGCCGGCTTGGCCGCCGGGGGCGCGACCTGCTCCAGGTCGATCAGGTCGATGACGTAGAAGGCGGCCGTGTCGCCCGCGTCGCGCTGCAGGCGGAACTGGGTGCCCTGCGGGAAGGTCCTGTTCAGCAGGGCGTGGGACTCGTCGAACAGGCGCCGCGCGTCGCCGCCGGGCCGGTTGGTGAGGCCCTCGGGGTCGTCGGTGCTGCCGTAGAGCCAGCTGTGCTTGGACGAGAGGTTCAGCTTCTGCACGAACTGGCCGTCCGCGTAGAGGCTGATGGTGGCGTCCGCTCCCCCGCCGCCCGGGGCGTCGGGGATGGAGTTGCGCACCACGATGGAGTTGGTGGGCGTGGTGGAGGTGAACTCGACGTGGTCGCCGGTGGAGTCGAGCCGGACGGACTCGCGGCCCGAGGACTCGGTGCCGAAGTTGGTGTGTCCGAAGGTCCGCTTGGCGTCGGAGGTGAGGAGTGTGCCGTCGTACCGGCCGTCCTCCGCCTCGTACTCGGTGTACGGCACGGCGGCGCCCCGTCCGACGACGAGGGACTTGGCGAGCACGTTGTTGTTCTCGTTGGTCTCGTCGACGACACCGGTGGCGTCGGCGGAGGCGGTGAGCGTGACGCCGCCGCCGGTCGCCTTCCAGGTGCCGCTGACGGGCACGTTCACGGTGGCTCCGGCGGCCACCTGGCCGGTGGTGCCGTTCAGGGTGGTGGAGCCGGCCTGGATCCGGGTCACCGAACCGGCCGCGGCGGCGGTGGTGCCGCGGTTGTGCACGGCGACGGTGAAGGAGACGTCGGCGCCCACGGCCGGGTTGGCCGGGTTGGTGGTGATGGACCGCACCTCGAGGTCGGGGCCGGGCGCCCGGCCGACGACCAGCCGGTCGGCGGCGGTGCGGCTGTTGTTGGTGTCGTCGAGTTCGGCGACGGTGTCGCGGGGGTCGGCGACCGCGGCGACCGCGTAGCTGCCGGCCGCGTGGGTGCCGGTGGAGACGGCGACCTCGGCGGACTGGCCCGGGTCGAGCGCGGGGACGGAGGCGCTGCCGGCGGCCGTGCCCTCCACGGTGACCTCGGTGGTCGTCGCGGCCGAGCGCGCGGTGCCGGCGTTGCGGACCGTGGCGTTCACGGTGACCGCGTCGCGCTCGGAGGGCGTGGCGGGTGACCAGTCGAGGCCGGTGACCGTGAGGTCGGGCGCGGGCGCGGCGGTGCCGACGACCTGGAACTCGGCGACCTGTCCGCCGGGCGCCCCGGTGTTGGAGAAGAACCTGAGTCGCACGTCGGCCATCCGGCCGCTGACCGGGATGCTCACGGTGTTGGCCTGGCCGGGGCTGAAGGCGTAGTCGGCGCGGTCGCGCAGCGAGGTGAACCCGCTCGCGCCCTGGGCGCGGCCGAGGACCTGGATGCTCTGGGTCCGCGCGGCCCACACCGGGTCCGGGTTGAGCTTGACCACGACGCCGCTGACGTCCGCGTCGGCGCCCAGTTTGACGGTGAGGTCGGCCGGGTGTCCCGCGGCTTCCCAGTACGTCGAGGTGGAGTCGTCGGTGGCGTTGGCCGCGACGTAGGTCTGCGTCGACGAGGTGGCCTCGACCGGCTTGTTGCGGGCGAGGTTGGTGCCGGTGGGCGGCGGGCCCGGGTCGGTCTCGTCGCCGTAGACCTCCAGTTCGGACAGTTGCGCGGCGTTCCAGCCGGTGTTGCCGGTGATGTCGACGCGGACGTAGCGGGCGTCGGCGGAGGTGCCGAGGTCGACGGCGACGGTGTTGGCGCGTCCGGGGCTGAACGCCCGCGCCTCCGCGGCGGCGAGGGTGCGGAAGGTGGAGCCGTCGGTGCTGCCCCGCACGGAGAGGCTCTGGCTGCGGCTCTCCCAGCCGGCGGGCAGTTTGAGCACCACCCGGTCGACGTCGCGGGCGGTGCCGAGGTCGACCTGGAGCCACTGGGGGAAGGAACCGGCCGGGCCCTCCCAGTAGGTCGCCTGGGTGCCGTCGGTGGCGTTCCCCGCGGGGTAGGCGCCGTGCGAGCCGCCCGCCTTGGCCGGGCGGCCGAGGGCCAGGTTGACGTCGGCGGCGGCCTTCGCCGGGGCGGCCTGCGCGGTGGCGGCCAGGGGCAGCGGCAGCAGCCCGACCGTCATCAGCCCGGCTACGGCGGCGCCGGGCAGCGACCGTCGGCCGAGAGATCTCCATCTCATGGGGGTCCTCTGTTCCGTGGGGAGGCGGGGAGCGCGACAGTCCGGCAGGGAGGGAGAGCACCGATCCTGCGCGCCAATTGAGCAGGACAGTCGATTCTTTGCGGAAAGTGCGTCATCAGGTTTCTAGCGCGTCACCAGTTTGTCAACGGTCGTGTTCAAGGCGGGAGTTGGCACGCAATTGACTTGCGCAGCTTGCGTCTTGCTTGCGTACCGGTTGAGCTGCGCGGGGATGAAGCAGTGGGCATGGATGGGCGGTTCGAAGCTTGTCGGCCACGCAAGTCGCGCACGGAGGCGAGAAACAGAAGGGCCGGCCCGACGCCGTGAGGCGTCGAGCCGGCCCTTGCCGTTGCGGGGTCCCCGGAGGGGACGGATCAGTCCGTGCCGGACTCCATGGCGGCGCGGTCGAGCAGTTCGTCCTCGGCGGAGACCTGGCCGCGCGAGGCGATGGCCTCGGCACCGCCCTCGGGCATGGCGCCGATCAGCCCGGTCGCGGCGGCCTGGGCGGCGCCGATGGTCGGGGTGGCGGTACCGATCAGCCCGAGGCCGGCGTACTGCTCCAGCTTGGCGCGCGAGTCGGCGATGTCGAGGTTGCGCATGGTGAGCTGGCCGATCCGGTCGACCGGGCCGAACGCGGAGTCCTCGGTGCGCTCCATCGAGAGCTTGTCGGGGTGGTAGCTGAAGGCCGGGCCCGTGGTGTCGAGGATCGAGTAGTCCTCACCCCGGCGCAGCCGCAGCGTGACCTCGCCGGTGACCGCCGAGCCGACCCAGCGCTGCAGGGACTCCCGGATCATCAGCGACTGCGGGTCGAGCCAGCGGCCCTCGTACATCAGCCGGCCCAGGCGCCGCCCCTCGGCGTGGTACTGGGCGAGGGTGTCCTCGTTGTGGATGGCGTTGACCAGACGCTCGTACGCGGCGTGGAGCAGCGCCATGCCCGGGGCCTCGTAGATGCCCCGGCTCTTGGCCTCGATGATCCGGTTCTCGATCTGGTCGGACATGCCCATGCCGTGCCGGCCGCCGATGGCGTTGGCCTCCATCACCAGGTCGACCGGGGAGGCGAACTCCTTGCCGTTGACCGTGACCGGGCGGCCCTGGTCGAAGCCGATCGTCACGTCCTCGGCCGCGATCTCGACGGACGGGTCCCAGAACCGCACACCCATGATGGGCTCCACGGTCTCCACGCCGGTGTCGAGGTGCTCCAGCGTCTTGGCCTCGTGGGTGGCGCCCCAGATGTTGGCGTCGGTGGAGTACGCCTTCTCGGTGGAGTCCCGGTAGGGGAGGTCGTGGGCGACGAGCCACTCCGACATCTCCTTGCGGCCGCCCAGCTCGGTCACGAAGTCCGCGTCCAGCCACGGCTTGTAGATCCGAAGCTGCGGGTTGGCGAGCAGGCCGTACCGGTAGAACCGCTCGATGTCGTTGCCCTTGAACGTGGAGCCGTCGCCCCAGATCTGGACGTCGTCCTCGAGCATCGCCCGCACCAGGAGGGTGCCGGTGACGGCGCGGCCGAGCGGCGTGGTGTTGAAGTAGGCGCGCCCGCCGGAGCGGATGTGGAACGCCCCGCAGGTGAGCGCGGCCAGGCCCTCCTCCACCAGCGCCGCACGGCAGTCGACCAGGCGCGCGATCTCGGCGCCGTAGGTCTTCGCACGGTCGGGCACCGAGGCGATGTCGGGCTCGTCGTACTGGCCGATGTCGGCGGTGTACGTGCAGGGCACGGCGCCCTTGTCACGCATCCACGCGACCGCGACCGAGGTGTCGAGGCCGCCCGAGAAGGCGATACCGACGCGCTCGCCGGTGGGAAGGGAGGTGAGGACCTTGGACATAGGAAGAGTATGCATGATGACGCATGACCATGCAAAGCCTGTCGCTCGATCTCCTCCTCACCGGGTCGGCAGCGCCACGTACTGGTACTCCAGGAACTCGTCGATCCCGACCCTGCCGCCCTCCCGGCCGAGGCCCGACTGCTTGACGCCGCCGAAGGGGGCGGCCGGGTTGGAGACGAGGCCGGTGTTGAGGCCGACCATGCCGGTCTCCAGGCGTTCGCTGACCCGCAGGCCGCGGTCCAGGCCCTCGGTGTACAGGTAGCCGACGAGGCCCCAGGGGGTGTCGTTGGCGCGGCGTACCACCTCGTCCTCGTCGTCGAAGGTGAGGATCGCCGCGACGGGGCCGAAGATCTCCGTGTCCATGAGCGCGCTGTCCGGGGAGACGTCGGTGAGCACGGTGGGCGGGTAGAAGCAGCCGGGGCCCTCGGGTGTCCGGCCGCCGACCAGCACCCGGGCGCCGCGCTCCACCGCGTCGGCGACCAGCTCCTCGACCTTGGCACGTCCGGCGGCGTCGATGAGGGGGCCCACGTCGACGCCGTCCCGGGTGCCGGGGCCCACCACCAGCGCCTCCATCCGCCGGGCCAGCCGCCGCGAGAACTCCTCGGCCACCGGGCGGTGCACGAAGAAGCGGTTCGCGGCCGTGCACGCCTCGCCCATGTTGCGCATCTTGGCGATCATCGCGCCGTCCACGGCGGCGTCCAGGTCCGCGTCGTCGAAGACGATGAACGGCGCGTTGCCGCCCAGCTCCATCGAGGTCCTGACGACCGTGTCCGCGCACTGCGCGAGGAGCAGCCGCCCGACGGCGGTCGAGCCGGTGAAGGACAGCTTGCGGATCCGGCCGCCGCGCAGCAGCGGTTCGCAGACCTCTCCCGCCCTGGAGGTGGGGACGACGTTCAGCACGCCGTCCGGCAGTCCGGCCTCCTTGAGGACGGCGGCCAGGGCCAGACTGGAGAGCGGGGTCTGCGGGGCCGGCTTGTGCACCATCGTGCAGCCGGCCGCGATCGCCGGGGCGATCTTGCGGGCGCCCATGGCGAGCGGGAAGTTCCACGGGGTGATCAGCAGGCACGGCCCGACCGGGCGCCGGGAGAGCAGCATGCGGTTGCGCCCGTCGGGGAGGAGGCCGTGGCCGCCGTCGATCCGTACGGCCTCCTCGGAGAACCAGCGGAAGAACTCGGCGGCGTAGGCGACCTCGCCCCGGGCCTCGGCCAGCGGCTTGCCCATCTCGGAGGTCATCAGCCGGGCGAGTTCCTCCGTGCGCTCCAGGACGATCTCGTGGGCGCGGCGCAGGATCTCGCTGCGCGCCCGCGGCGCCGTGCGGGCCCACGCCTCCTGCGCCCGGACGGCGGCGTCCTCGGCGAGCCGGGCGTCCTTGGGTCCGGCGTCGGCGACGTGGCGGACGGTCTCGCCGGTCGCGGGGTCGTCCACCGGCAGGACGGCGCCGTCCGCCGCGTCCGTCCACGCGCCGCCGATGAACAACTGGGTCGGTGTGTCGGTCATGGGGTCCCTCCTGGTCGCCCGGCCCGGAGGCCGGGCTCGGTCTGCGTGTGCTCGGTCCGCCCGCCCTCCTCGCGAGGGCGGCCGCCGTCGGGTCACCGGTCGGCCGCTCCCGGTGCCCCGGCCTCGTCGGGCGGACCCGGTCCGCCGCGTCCGACGCGCCGGCCTCGGCGGCCGGACCCGGCCGGCGCGGGCTCCGGAGCGCCTGCCCGCCTCACGACGACGGCGGCCGTCGGCTCACCGGTCCGCCGGCCCCGACGTGCCGGCCTCGACGGCCGCGGACCAGGCCCGCAGGCCCTCGTCGACCGCCGTCTCGTCGATCACCAGCGCGGGGATCATCCGGACCACCTGGTTCCAGGCTCCGCAGAGCAGCAACAGCAGGCCCTCGTCGACCGCGGCCCGCTGGACCCGGGCGGCGGTCCCGGGGTCCGGGTCCCCGTTCGCGGTGACGAACTCGCTGGCCAGCATCAGCCCCATGCCCCGCACGTCCCCGACGGCGGGCGTCCGCGCGGCCACCTCCTCCAGTCCGCGGCGCAGGCGCGCGCCCATCGCCTCCGTGTTCTCCACCAGCTTCTCGTCGCGGACGACGTCGAGGGTGGCGCAGGCCGCCGCGCAGGCCACCGCGTTGGCGCCGTACGTGCCGCCCTGCGAGCCCGCCCAGGCCCTGGCCATCAGTTCCTCGGGGGCCGCGATCGCGGACAGGGGGAAGCCGCTGGCCAGGCCCTTGGCGGTGATCAGGATGTCGGGGGTGACGCCGAAGTGCTCGTGGCCCCAGAACCGGCCGGTGCGGCCCACGCCGGTCTGCACCTCGTCCAGGATCAGCAGGAAGCCGTGGCGGTCGGCGCGCTCGCGCAGACCCTCCATGAAGGCCCGGGTCGCGGGGACGTAGCCGCCCTCGCCCAGGACCGGCTCGACGATGACGGCGGCGGTGTCGGCGGGCGAGGTGATCGTCTGGAGGGTGTAGTCCAGCTCCTGGAGGGCGAAACGGGTGGCGGTCTCCTCGTCCCAGCCGTAGCGGAAGGCGGTCGGGAAGGGGGTGACGACCACGCCGCTCATCAGCGGCGAGAAGCCGGACCGGAAGCGGGTGCCCGAGGTGGTCATCGACGCGGCGGCGACGGTGCGGCCGTGGAAACCGCCGTGGCAGACCAGCACGTTGGGGCGGCCGGTGGCCTGGCGGGCCAGGCGCAGCGCCGCCTCCACCGCCTCGCTGCCGGAGTTGGTGAAGAACAGGCTGTCCAGACCGGTCGGCAGGACCTCGCCGAGCTTGTCGACGAGGCGCCGCAGCGGCTGGTGCATGACGGTCGTGTACTGGCCGTGGACGAGGGTGCCCACCTGCTCCTGGGCGGCGGCCACCACCCTGGGGTGGCAGTGACCGGTGCTGGTGACGCCGATGCCGGCGGTGAAGTCCAGATAGCGGCGGCCGTCCTCGCCATGGATGTGGACGCCCTCGCCCCGGACGGCCACCACGGGCGTGGCCTGGCGAAGGTGCGGCGACAGTGCGGTCATGCTCGTCTCCCGGCGTGATCGTCGGTCTCCTGCGGTGCCCCGAGCCTTCCCGCCGAGGCGGGCCCGCCAACGCGTGATCTGTCCGGCGCGGGCCCGGTATCCGGACGATGTGTCAACCGTCCGGCGCCGCGCGCGCCGCCGGACCGCGCCCGCGCGACCCTCGGAGCACCCTTGCGCAGGTCAAGGAGGCTTGTCAGAGTGACCAGGGGGCACAGGGAGGCACCGTGAGCGAGAACCGGCACCCGGGCCCGGAGGGCCGTCCGCCCACCGTGGCGGACGTGCTGGCCCTGCCGGTGCTGGCCGGGGGCGGGCCGCGGGTGGTCACCGGCGCCGACCGCGTGGACCGCCCGGTCCGGTGGGTCCACGTCACCGAGCTGACGGACCCGGCGTCGTTCCTCAAGGGCGGCGAACTGGTCCTCACCACGGGCATGCCCCTGCCCGAGGACCCGGCGGGGGTACGCCGCTACGTCGACGAACTCGCCGACGTCGGTGCCGCCGCCCTGGTCATCGAGCTGGTACGCCGCTACCACCGGCCGCCCGACGCCCTGGTCCAGGCCTGCCGGGCGCGCGGGCTGCCCCTCGTCACGCTCGCGCGGGACGTCAACTTCCTGGAGGTCACGCAGGTCGTCCACGCGCTGATCCTCGGCGGCCAGGCGGACGCGATGCGCAGGACGCAGCGGGTCCACGAGGCGTTCACCGCGCTCACCCTGCGCGGTGCCGGTCCGCAGGACGTGGTGCGTGCGGCGGCGGAGATGAGCGGACGCACGGTCGTGCTGGAGAACCTGGTCCACCGGGCCCTGGTCTGCGAGCCCTCGGGCAGTACGGCGCAGGCCGCGCTCACCGGATGGGAGCGGCGCTCGCGGACCACACCGGCGACCGACCGCACCGGCCTGGCCGGTCCCGAGGGATGGCTCGTGGCCCCGGTGGAGTACCGGGGCGAGGGCTGGGGGCGGGTCGTCATGCTGCCGGGCGGGGACCGGGCCTTCGGGCCCGAGGACGTCACCGTGCTGGAGCGGACCGCGATGGCCCTCACCATCGCCCGTCTCACCCACTCCACGCCCTGGGAGCGCACCGCCCACCGCACCGCCCTGCGGGACCTGGCCGAGCGGCGCCACCACTCCCCGGCGGACGCGCGCGCCCGGGTCGCGGCCCTCGGGCTGCCCGCGGCGGACGCCCGCTTCGTCGCCGTACTCGCGGACCTCCCGGGAGAGGCGGAGGCCACGACGGCCGAGTCCCGGCTGTCCGAGGAGCTGAGCACGTCGGGGTCGCGGGCGCTCGTCGGCCTGCTCTCCCCCACCCGCCTGGGCGTCATGCTGGCGCTGCGCCCGTCGCCGCCCTGGCGGGAGGCCGTGGAGCGGCTGAGCCGGGGCGTGCTGGACGCCGCGCCGGACGCGGTCGTGAGCGTCGGTTCCCCCGCCCCGGATCTCGACGGCGTCGCGCGTTCCTTCGGCGAGGCGGCCCGGGTGGCCGAGGCGACCGAGCCGGGCCGGCCGCCGCCGCCGGACCGCTCCTTCCACGAACGGGCGGACATCGGCCTGGGCCGGCTGCTGTTCGCGCTGCGCGACGACACCCGCGTCCAGGACTACGCGGAACGGCAGTTGGGCCGGCTGCTCGACCACGACGCCCGGCACGGCACCGACCTCGTCACGACCCTGCGCGGCTATCTGGACGCCGCGGGCAACAAGACCGTCGCCGCCCGGTCGGCCGGGCTGTCCCGGGAGACCGTCTACCAACGGCTGCGGACGATCGAGCGGTTGCTCGGGCGCGACCTGGAGTCCGGCGAGCAGCGCACCGAACTCCACGTCGCGCTCCAGGCGCTCGACGTGCTGCGGGACGGCTGACCCGGGCGCCTCAGCCGCCCGCCGACGGCTCCTGCCCGAAGACCGCGTGCAGCCGCCGTGTGTGGTCGACCCGCCGTGGCGGACCGGTGACGGTGACCGTCGCCGTCAGGGGCGGCGCGGTGCTGGACGCGGCGAACCGCAGCTCCAGCGCGCCGGGTTCGACGATCCGGTGGCCGTCGCGCCCCGTGAAGGAGGCGAGGTCGGCCGGGACGACGACGCGCACCCTTCGGGCCTCGCCGGGCGCCAGCGGCACCCGGGTGTAGCCGACGAGGCGCTGCACCGGCTGGACGACGGAGGCCACCGGGTCGTGCAGGTAGAGCTGGACGACCTCGGTGCCGTGCCGTCCACCGGTGTTGCGGACGGTCAGCGCCAGCGAGAACTCGCCGTCGGTGGGCGCCTGTTCCGCGTCCACCGCGAGGTCGCTCCAGGCGAACGTGGTGTACGTGAGGCCGTGCCCGAAGCCGAAGGCGGGCGTCGGGTCGATGCTGGACACCTCACTCGCGTGGGCGAGCCGCGCCCCCAGGTAGGTGGTCGGCTGCGCACCGGCTCCGCGGGGCACGCTGACCGGCAGCCGGCCGGAGGGACCGGTACGTCCGCTGAGCACGCCCGCCAGCGCGGCGGTCCCCTCCTCTCCGGGGAAGAAGGACTGCACGATCGCGGCGGCCTCCGTCACGGCCCGGCCCAGCGCGTAGGGCCGGCCGGCGAGCAACACCGTGACGACCGGCCTGCCGGTGTCCAGCAGGGCGTCGAGGAGCCGTTGCTGGGCGCCGGGCAGGGCGAGCGACTCGACGTCGCAGCCCTCACCGCTGGTGCCGCGCCCGAAGAGTCCGGCGCGGTCGCCCAGGACGGCGACGACGACGTCCGCGTCCCCGGCCGCGCGGACGGCCTCGGGGATGCCGGAGACGTCGCCGTCGTCGACGCCCGTGCCGTGGGCGAGCGTGAACTCGGTGTCGGGGAACTCCGCGGCCAGGGTGGCGCGCAGGGTGGGCAGGCCGATGCCGACCGGGGTGGCGGGGTGGTGGACGCCGATGTGCTGGGGGAAGGAGTAGCAGCCGAGTACGGCGGTGGGCTCGTCGGCGTTGGGTCCGACCAGGGCGATGCGGCGGGGCCGGTCGAGGGGCAGCGTGCCGTCGTTGCTCAGCAGCACGACCGCTTCCTCGGCGACGGTGCGGGCCAGTTCGCGATTGCGGGGCCCGTCCAGGTCGATCCGGCCGCGCAGGGCCTCCGGGTCGTCCAGGTCCGCGCCGACCAGGGCGGCGGGCACCGGGTTCCAGTCCGGGTCGAGGAGCCCGAGCAGCGCCTTCTGGGTGAGCACCCGGCGCAGGGCGCGGTCGATCACCGTCTCGGGGACCCGGCCGGCGGCGACCGCTTCCACCAGGGGCGCGCCGAACGTCTTGACGGTGGGCAGCTCGACGTCGACGCCCGCCCGCAGCGCGGCACCCGCGGCCTCCGCCCAGTCGGCGGCGATGCCGTGCAGGGTCTTGAGGAAGGCGATGCCGAAGTAGTCGGCGACGACGGTGCCGTCGAAGCCCCAGGTGTCGCGCAGCAGTCCGGTGAGCAGGTCCTCGTCGGCGGCCGCGGGGACGCCGTCGGTGTCGGTGTAGGCGTGCATCACCGACCGGGCGCCGCCCTCGCGCACCGCCATCTCGAAGGGCGGCAGCAGCACGTCGGCGCGCTCGCGCGGGCCCATCGGGGAGGGCGCGAGATTGCGTCCGGCGCGGGAGGCCGAGTAGCCGGCGAAGTGTTTGAGGGTGGCGACGACACCGGCGCCCTCCAGGCCGCGCACATAGGCCGAGCCGATGGTGCCGACGAGGTACGGGTCCTCGCCGATGGTCTCCTCGACCCGGCCCCAGCGGGCGTCGCGCACCACGTCCAGGACGGGTGCGAGGCCCTGGTGGATGCCGACGGACCGCATGTCGCGGCCGATGGCGGACGCCATGCGGTGCACCAGGTCCGGGTCGAAGGTGGCACCCCAGGACAGCGGGACGGGGTAGGCGGTCGCGCCCCAGGCGGCGAAGCCCGCCAGGCACTCCTCGTGCGCGACGGCGGGGATGCCGAAGCGGTTCGCCGAGGCGATGCGGGCCTGGGTGCGCAGCAGCGACAACGCGCCGAGCGCCGGGTCGACGGGGGCGGTGCCGAAGGGCCGGGTCAACTGGCCGAGGCCGGTGGGCAGGAGCGCGTCGAGGTCGACCGCCTCCTCCATGTCGTGCTGATGGGGGGCTACGTCTCCGCCCTCGTCGGACGCGCCGACCCAGACGCCGTACAGCTGGGCGATCTTCTCCTCGGGGGTCATCGCCTCGATGAGCGCGGACACCCTGGTGGTGACGGAGAGGGCGGGGTCGTTCCAGAGGGGGATTTCGGGGTGGGTCTCAACCGCCACGTTGTGGGTCACTTTCCTCCGACGCCCATCAGGCCCTGGACCAGGGCGCGACGGGCGAACAGGTAGACGAGCAGGACGGGCACCATGGACAGCACGACGGCTCCCAGCAGGCCGGGGATGTCGATGCCGTGTTCGGTCTGGAAGTTGTAGAGGCCCAGGGTGACGACCTTGGTGGCGTCGGACTGGGTCAGGACGAGCGGGAACAGGAAGCCGTTCCACGCCTGGAGGGCGGAGAACACGACGATCGTGGAGAGTCCGCCGCGGGACAGCGGCACCACGAGCTGGAAGAACATGCGCCGCGGAGTGGCGCCGTCCATCGTCATGGCCTCGAACAGCTCCGGGGAGATGTCCCGCATGGCGCCACTGAGGATCAGCGCCGACATCGGGAGGCAGAACGCGGTCGTGGGCAGGATGACGCCGAGCAGGTTGTCGTACAGCCCGGCCTCGCTGATCAGGTAGAACATCGGCACGATCACCGCCTGGGCGGGGATGGCGAGGCCGAGCAGGAAGAGCCGGAAGACCGCCGAGGTGGCCCGGCCGCGGCTGCGCACGATGGCGTAGGCCAGGGGCGGGACCAGCAGCAGGACGAGGCCGACCACGCAGGCCGTGACGACGAGGGTGTTGAGGAAGTACCGGCCGAAGCCGGAGTCGAAGGCGCCGGTGTAGTTGTCCAGGGTGAAGCTGTCCGGTATCGACACCGGGCCGTTGTCGGCGTAGTCCTGCCGGGTGCGCAGGGTCGCGGCGAGCAGCACGTACAGCGGCAGGCCGACCAGGAGAAGCCAGACGAACGAGCCGGCGCCGGCCAGGTAGTTCGGTCGGCGCCTCATGACACACCCTCCATGGAACTGCGCATCTTGTCGTAGCCGGAGACCCGGACGACGATCAGCGAGACGACCGTGGCCGCGACGACCAGGGCCAGGGCGATCGCGGAGCCGGTGCCGTAGTCGAAGCTCTTGAACGCCTTGTCGTACATGTAGTAGGCACTGATGGTGGTGTCGGTGCCGGGGCCGCCCTGGGTCAGGATGAGGACCGTCTCGAACGTGGTCAGGCCGCCGACGGTCATCAGGATCATCGAGGTGATCATGGCGGTGCGCAGCTGCGGCAGCGTGATGTGGAAGAACTGCCGGTAGCGGCCGGCCCCGTCGACCTCCGCCGCCTGGTACAGCACCTGCGGCACGGCGCGGGCGGCGCCCTGGTAGATCAGTGTGTGGAACGGGGTGAACTGCCATGTGCTGACGAACGCGAGGACCCCGATGGCGGTGGCCTGTTCACCGAACAGGTTGCCGTCGCCGAACAGCCAGGTGGCGTCGGCCGGGATGCCGAAGTTCGGGTCGAGCAGCGCCCGCCACAGCACGGACACGGCCGTGGCGGACAGCAGCAGCGGGATGAAGTAGATGACCGACAGGACGGCGCGGTTGCGCTGGTGCCCGGCGGCCCAGACGCCGAGCAGGATGCTCAGCGGGGTCTGGAGGGCCACGCCGAGCGCGGTCAGCAGCAGGGTCAGCCAGATGCTGTCGAGCATGACCGGGTCGTCGGCGAGGCGCGACCAGTTGTCCGTGCCGACGAACTCGGGCGGGCTGATGCCGTCCCAGCTCATGAAGGACAGCACCGCCACCATGATCAGCGGCACGATCGCGAAGAGGGCGAAGAACACTGCGGCGGGCAGCGCCCAGACGAAGCCGGGCCGGGCGCTCGTGGTCTGTGTGGTCATGGGCCGTTCGTCAGTCGGTCGGGAGGGCCTGCATGGCCTTGATGAAGCCGTCCGTGTCGAGCTGTCCGTTGAAGAACTGCTGGATGGCCTTGTGCATGTCGGAGCTCGCCTTCTGCGGGTACGCCTGGTCCCAGGACAGCTGGAACGACGGGGCGTCGGCGACGAGGTCGTACTGGAAGCGCGAGTACTCGGGGGTGCCCGAGCCGTCGATGAACTTGTCGGTGTTGGTCGTGGTCGGCAGGTTGCCGATGTCCAGCTGCGCCTTCACGAACTCGTCGGAGTACATGAGCTTCAGGAACTCGGCGACGGCCTCGGGGTGCTTGGTCTTCTTCATCACCGAGTAGTAGTTGTTGGTGTTGCCCGCGACCGCGGCCGGGTCGCCCTTGCCGCCCTCGACGGTCGGGAAGGCGCTGTACCCGAGGTCCTTCCGGGCGAACTCCTCGTGGTCCGTGAGCTGCTGGGAGTAGTACCAGGAACCCATCAGCTCGAAGCCGGCCTTGCCCGAGGCCACGAGCTGGACCGAGCCGCCGTTGGTGTACTTGACCGAGTCGTAGTTCTTGCCGAAGGCGCCGGTGTCGACCAGCTCCTTGATCATGCCCAGGGCCTTCCGGCTGTCCGCGCTCTCCCAGGCGCTCTTGTCGCCCCCGACGGCCTTCGCGAACAACTCCGGTCCGGCTGTGCGGTCGTAGAGGTACTGGAACCACATCTGGGTCGGCCAGACGTCGCCGCCGCCGAGCGCGATCGGCGTGACCCCCTCGTCCTTGAGCTTCTCGACCGCGTCGAGCAGCTCGTCCCAGGTCTTGGGCGGCGCGACGCCCGCGTCGTCGAGGACCTTCTTGTTGTGGAAGAGCAGGACCGGCTGGGTGCCGCGCATCGGGATGCCGTACGGCTTGCCGTCGACGACGGCGCTCTCGAAGACGGACGGCAGGAACTTCTTCTCGAGGTCCGGGTCCTTCTCGATGAGGCCGTCGAGCGGCAGCAGCAGGTCGGCCTCGACGAACGGCTTGATGCTGCCGCCGCCCCAGTTGAAGAACACGTCCGGGGCCTGCGGCGTGCTGATGATCGTCTGGAGCTTCTTCTGGTAGTCGGCACCGGGGATGGTGTCGAGGACCACCTTGACGTCGGACGTCTTGTTGAAGGTGTCGACGATCTGCTGCTCGACCTTGTTGCTCGCGTCCCCGTAGACCAGGACATGGATCTTGCCGTCGTCGGACGACGCCCCGCCGTTCCCGTTGCCGCAGGCCGAAAGGCTCAGCGCCAGGGCGAGCGTCGCGGCGGTGGCGACGAGTCCGGGCAAGCGCGCACGTTTCTTCATCGTCTGCCTTTCGAAAGTTTCGGTGCCGTCACCGAAAGCTCATGGTGTCGGACAGTAAAGTCAGACGGGAATCTTGGTCAATGGCCGTGCAGGCGCGGACTCAATTCGTTATCGATCGCTTCCGACAGTTTCGAAGGCCGTGGCCGGTGCCCGGGAGCTGACGGAGCACGGTGAGGGCGAGCACGGCATGTGCACCTGACACAGGGAGCGGGCGCGCCGTATGTGGCGCGCACCGGTCGTCGCGGCGGCAGCCCGGTCCTACTGTCCAGCCAGCAGTTGAGACCCACGTCACAGACCCCCACGTGCCGTAGGAGTGTTGCGATGCCCCACACCCATCCCCCAGCCAGGCCGGAGCGCGGCGGCGTCCGCGCCTGGGCGGCCCTGCTGACCGTGCTGATCGCCGCGGCGGCGTTCCTGTCCGTGCCCGCGGGAACCGCCCGCGCGGCCGGCCTCCAGGAGGTGACCGGGTTCGGTTCCAACCCCGGCAACCTGCAGATGTTCCGGTACGTCCCGGACGGCCTGCCGGCAGGCCGTCCACTCGTCGTCGCGATGCACGGATGCACGCAGAACGCGGCCGCCTACGACGACGAGACGGGCTGGACGGAGCTGGCCGACCGCCTGCGGTTCGCGCTGCTGCTCCCCCAGCAGCGCAGCTCGAACAACGCCAACTCGTGCTTCAACTGGTTCGAGAACGGCGACACGTCGCGCGGCTCCGGAGAGGCTCTCTCCATCGTCCAGATGATGGACCGGATGCGCGCCGACAACGCGGTGGCGGCGGACCGTTCGTTCGTCACCGGGCTGTCGGCCGGCGGGGCCATGACGTCCGCGATGATGGCCGCGTACCCCGACCGGTTCGACGGCGGCGCGGTCGTCGCCGGGATCCCGTCGCGGTGCGCCACGAGTCTGACCCAGGCCTTCGGCTGCATGAGCCCCGGCTCGGACCGGACGCCCGCGCAGTGGGGCGATCTGGTGCGCGGCGCCTCGTCCCACGGCGGCCCGTGGCCGACCCTGTCCGTCTGGCACGGCACCACCGACACCACGGTGGCGCCCGTGAACCGGCGCGAACTCGTCGAGCAGTGGACCGACGTCCACGGCACCGACACCACCCCGGAGACCTCGGACACCGTCGGCGGCTACCCGCACCTGGTCCACGAGGACGCCGCGGGCCGCCCGGTCGTCGAGTCGTTCGAGATCACCGGCATGGGCCACGGCCAGCCCGTCGACCCGGGCAGCGGAAGCGGCCAGTGCGGACGGGCCGCCGCCTACGTCCTCGACGTGAACATCTGCGCCGCGCACCACATCACGCGGTTCTGGGGTCTCGACGCGGGAACCGATCCCGGCCCGGACCCCGGTACGCGGACGGTGACCCTGGCGAACGACACCAGCCGCGACGGCTACGTCAAGGCGGGCGCGGACGGAGCCGGTCCGGCGGTCGGCACGCTGGAGTCCCTCTACGGGCTGGGCGTGGGCCGGGGCGCGGACGGCAAGCACAACCGGGCGGTGCT
The DNA here is from genome assembly GCF_003947455.1 of Streptomyces sp. WAC 04229. Taxonomy (GTDB): domain Bacteria; phylum Actinomycetota; class Actinomycetes; order Streptomycetales; family Streptomycetaceae; genus Streptomyces. The sequence goes on from NZ_QHJH01000016.1 coordinate 44,279, forward strand.
CTCCTTCGACACCTCCTCGCTCCCCGACGACGCGGTCGTCGACCGTGCCCGGCTGTCCGTCACGCACGCGAGCGGCAGCGGCGATCCGTGGGGCAACCCCGCCGCCAACTCCCTGGCGGTGGACGCGCAGACCGGCTGCCTCGGCGCGTGCGCGATCGAACCCGCGGACTGGTCCGCGTCCCCGACCGCGACCGGGGTCGCCACGGTCCCCCGGTTCACCTCGGGCACGGCGTCCTCCACGGAGTTCTCCGGCCCCGGACTGAGAGCCCTCGACCCGACCGGCACCACCCAGCTGAGGCTCGGGTTCACGCAGGCCCCCGGCTCCACCGGGTACGTCTTCGTCGCGCCCGGTTCCGCGGCGCAGCTCACCGTCACCTTCCACTGACTGACCCGTTAATCAGAACCTCAACCACCACGTCAGCAAGGCGCGATTCGGTTCCATTGTTGAGTTTTCCGCAACACGCCCCTAAGGTCGTGGCCCGTGGAAACCGACGACGTCACCGAAGGCGCGCCTGCCGCCGACACCTCCGCCCGCGTCCGCGAGGTCATCGCGGACGCGGGCGTCAGTCAGCGCGAGTTCGCGCGCCGTGTCGTCATGGATCCGTCCAAGCTCTCGCGTTCGCTGAACGGCACCCGCCGCTTCACGGCCGCGGAGCTGGCACGGATCGCCGACGAGGGCCGGGTCGACGCGGGCTGGCTGCTCGGCACCCGGCCCCTCCCGAAGGAGACCGCGCCGGTCGCCGACGTCCGGGGCGGCCGGCCGCTGCAGATCGTCCGCGAGACGGTCCGGCTGATCGCCGAGCACGGATTCCACGCGGTGCGGGTCGCGGACATCGCCCGCGCCTGCGCCACCAGCAGCGCCGCGATCCACTACCACTTCCCGGGCCGCGCCGAACTCCTCGAAGCGGCCGTGCGCTGGTGCATGGACGAGGACACCGCGCGCCGTGCCGCCCGTCTCGCCGAGGCGGACGACGCGGCGGCGGAGCTGCGCCAGCTCATCGCGCTGCAGACGCCGCGGACCGCGCAGCAGCGCCGCCAGTGGGCGGTCTGGCTCGACCTGTGGGCCGAGGCCGCGCGCTCCACGGGAGTGGGCCGACTGCACTCCGAGTACTACCGGCAGTGGCGGGAGACCGTCGCCGACGTCGTACGCCGAGGTGTCGGGCAGGGCGTGTTCCGCGCCGACGTCGATCCGCGGGCCGCGGCACTGACGCTGACCGCGCTGATCGACGGCCTGGCGACGCACGTCCTCTCGGTGAGCGGACCGTCGTCCGACAGCGCCGCGGACGCGATGCACGCGGCACTGACCACACACGTCACGCACACGATCCTGGCCGAGTAGCTCCAGCGGCCACGGACGCCAGTATTTCGGGAGGTTCCCGCATGCCCATGACCGAGAACGTCATCATCACCTGCGCGCTCACCGGCGCCGGCGACACCGTTCGCAAGAGCCCCCACGTCCCCGTCACCCCGGAGCAGATAGCCAGGAACGCCGTGGAGGCGGCCGCCGCCGGAGCGGCCGTCGTCCACATCCACGTACGCGACCCGGAGACCGGCGCTCCGTCCCGCGACCCGAAGCTGTACCGGGAGGTCGTCGAACGCGTCAAGGAGACCGGCACCGACGTCGTCATCAACCTCACCGCCGGCATGGGCGGCGACCTGGTCATCGACCCGGACGACCCGCTCACCCACCTCCCCGGCACCGACCTCGTCAGCGGTCTGGAGCGCCTCCCGCACGTCGAGGACCTGCTTCCCGACATCTGCACCCTGGACTGCGGCTCGCTCAACTTCGGCGACGGATCGAACCTCTACGTCTCGACGCCCGACATGCTGCGCGCGGGCGCGCGACGCATCCAGGAGCTGGGCGTGCGGCCCGAACTGGAGATCTTCGACACGGGTCAGCTCTGGTTCGCCAAGCAGTTGCTCGCGGAGGGGCTGCTCGACGACCCGACCGTGTTCCAGCTGTGCATGGGCATCCCGTGGGGCGCGCCCGCGGACCCCGGAGTGCTCCAGTCGATGGTCAACATGCTGCCGGACGGCGCGCGATGGGCGAGCTTCGCGCTCGGCCGGATGCAGATGCCGTGGGTCGCGCAGTCCATTCTGCTCGGCGGCCACGTCCGCGTGGGCCTGGAGGACAACCTCTACCTCGGCAAGGGCAACAAGGCGACCAACGCCCAGCTCGTCGAGCGTGCCGTGACCGTCACCGAGTCGATCGGCGCACGCGTCGCGACACCGGACGAGGCCCGCGCCACTCTCGGCCTCGAGCCGCGCAAGTAGCCCGCCGCCACGACGGAGGATCCCTCTCATGACCTCATCACCGCAGTTCACCTCGCCGGAGCACGTCCGCCGGGTCGCCTGCGTCGGCGCCGGAGTCATCGGCGGCGGCTGGGTCGCCCACTTCCTGGCCCGCGGCTACGACGTGACCGCCTGGGACCCGGCGCCCGACGCCGGTCGGAGGCTGCGCCGCCTGGTCGACGCGGCGTGGCCGACGCTCACCTCGCTCGGCCTCGCCGAGGGCGCGTCGACCGACCGCCTCACCGTGACCGACACCCTCGAACAGGCCGTGGCCGAGGCCGAGTTCGTCCAGGAGAGCGCGCCCGAGAAGCTCGACCTCAAGCGCGATCTGCTGGCCCGCCTGGACGCGGCGACACCGCCCGGCGTCGTCATCGCCTCCTCCACCTCCGGCTATCCGATGACCGACATGCAGACGACGGCCGCGGACCCGTCGCGGCTGGTCGTCGGGCACCCCTTCAACCCGCCCTATCTCATCCCGCTGGTCGAGGTCGTCGGCGGCGAGCACACCCACGCGACGGCCGTCGCCTGGGCCTCCCGCTTCTACGAGGTCGCGGGGAAGTCCGTCATCACGATGGACAACGAGATACCGGGCTTCATCGCGAACCGCCTCCAGGAGGCCCTGTGGCGCGAGGCGCTGCACATGGTCGCGAGCGGCGAGGCGACGGTCCGGGACATCGACCTGTCGATCACCGAGGGCCCCGGGCTGCGCTGGGCGGTGATGGGACCGATGCTGACGTTCGCGCTCGCGGGCGGCGAGGGCGGCATGGCGCACATGCTGGACCACTTCGGCCCGTCCCTGAAGTCGCCGTGGACGCGCCTCGAAGCGCCGGAGCTGGACAAGGAGTTGTACGACGCCGTGGTGGCGGGCTGCGACGAGGCGGCGGACGGCCGCTCCATCGCGGACCTGGTGGCCGAACGCGACCGGGGTGTGGTCGAAGTGCTGCGCGCCACCGGCCGCCTGGACCGCGAGGAGAACCCCCGGTGACGAAGCTCCCGTTGTTCCACAGCACGGTCCGCCCGGAGTGGGTCGACTACAACGGCCACATGAGCGAGGCGTTCTACGTCCTCGTCTTCGGGCACGCCACGGACGCGCTGATGATCGAGACGGGCCTGGGCTCCGGCTACCGCGAGTCCACGGGCTGTTCCCTCTACACGGTCGAGTCCCACGTCCGCTATCTCCGGGAGGTGCCCGAGGCCACCCACCTGGCCGTCCGCACCCGCGTGCTGGGAGCGGCGGAACGCAAGGCGCGCTTCGTGCACGAGATGTACGTGGTCTGCGAACCGGGATCGGAGCCGCTGCCCGACGCGGGCCCGGTGGCGACGACCGAACTGCTCGCCGTCCACGTCGACCAGCGGGCCGGCCGGGCCACCGAGTTCCCGGACACGGTCCGGCACCGCTTCTCGGAGCTGACCGAAGCGGCCCCGTCCTGGGCGGGCCGCTCGATCCGCGCCGTGACCTGACCGTGCGGCCCGGCCCGCGCCGGTGCGCGACGCCCGGTCAGCGCCTGCGGCCGGCGCGCAGTTCCAGGTGCTCGGCTTCGAAGCGCGCCCGGAAGCCGCGGTCGTGCGAGACCGCGACCACTCCCCCCGGGTACGCCGCGAGCGCCGCCTGCAGGTCCTCGGCCAGGTCGAGTGCGATGTGGTTGGTCGGCTCGTCGAGGACGAGAAGGTCCGCGGGCCGGGTCACCAGGGTCGCGATCTGCAGGCGCCGCTGCTGCCCCACCGACAGGGCGGCGACCGGCACGAGCAGGTCCTGTTCGCGGAACAGCCCCAGGGACAGGAGCTGTTCCGCGTACTCCTCCGGCGGCCCGGGCCGCCCGGCGGCGAACGCGGCGAGCAGCGGCAGCCGCGTGGCCCGCGCGGGCAGTTCCTGGGCGAGGTATCCGATGCGGACGGGCCGGCGCGCCGTACCCGCGTCCTGCCGCAGATCGCCCGCCAGGACGCGGAGCAGCGTCGTCTTGCCCGCGCCGTTCTCGCCCGTGACGAGGAGGCGTCCTCCGGGCTCGATCGTCAGGAGGCCGTCCAGGCGCAGCCGTTCCCCGACCCGTACGTTGTCGAGCTCGGCGAGGGCGCCCTGGACCGGGCCGCCGAGCGCCGACGGCAGCGCCGTCGTGAACCGGAGCGGTACGGGCGGCTTCGCCACCGGATTGCGCCGCAGCCGGTCCAGGCGCTCCCGCACCGAGCGCACCTGGCCGCCGAGTTTCGCCTCGCTGGAGCGGCGGTGCTTGCCGAAGCCCTGCTTCGGGTCGCGGCCGGTGATGGCCAGCCGTCTGCCCGCGGCCTCCAGCAACTCCTGTGCGTGGGCCACCTCCTCGACCCACTCCGCGTACCGCTGCTCCGCTCCGCGCCGGGCGGCGGCTTTCGCGGCGCGGTACCCGTCCCAGCCGTCACCGAACCGGCGCACGGTGCGCTCGTCCCGGTCGACCTCGAGGATCGTGGTGGCGATGCGCTCCAGGAAGCCGCGGTCGTGGGTGACCGCGACGACGGTGCCGCGGTGTGCGCGCAGGTGTTCCTCCAGCCAGCGCACGGCCGTCGCGTCGAGGTGGTTCGTCGGTTCGTCCAGGAGCAGCAGTTCGGGAGCGGCGGCCAGGACGCAGGCGAGGGCGAGGCGCGACTGCTCGCCGCCGGACAGTGATCCGAGCGGGCGCTCCCGGGTGAGCCCCGTCAGCCCGAGCCCGTGCAGGGCGACGTCCACGCGGGCGTCCGCCTCGTATCCGCCGCGTTCCTCGTAAGCGGTCAGCAGCTCGCCGTACGCGGCCAGCTGCTCGTCCGTCGCGTCGGCGAGGTGCTCCTCCGCGGTACCGAGCCTTCGCTCCATGTCGCGCAGTTCGGCCAGAGCGAGGTCGACGGCGTCCTGCACGGTGCGGTCGGCGTCGAGGTCGAGGGTCTGGGCGAGATGGCCCGTCCCGCCGGGGAAACGGACGGTGACCTCACCCGCGTCGGGCGTCTCGGCCGCGGCGAGCAGGCGGAGCAGGGTGGACTTGCCGGAGCCGTTCTCACCGACGACGGCGGCCTTCTCACCCGGCCGGACGGTGAAGGAGACCTGGTCGAGGACGGTCCGGGTGCCATAGGACTTGGTGACGGACTTGACGGACAGCTGCGCCACGGCGGGGACGGCGGTCGGCAGCACGGTACGGGCGCGGTCGCGCATGGATCTTTCCCTGGTGATTCGAGGGGGTCTACGGGCAGCAGAAACGGCGGCAGGGGCCGTGCCCGGACTCAGACGAAGAAGAGGAAAGCCATGCCCCCACTGTACGAGACGGAACGTCTCGCCGCAACACGTGGGTGCGCGTCGGAGGTGGCGTCGGTCAGTAGATGCTCAGCCCGTACACCGACAGCCACTCGACCACCGGCTGGTAGTAGGTGACGCCTCCAGAGCTGCAGTTGCCGCTGCTGCCGACGATGATGCCCAGCGCGGTGGTGCCGGAGAAGGCCGGGCCGCCCACGTCTCCGGGTTCGGAGCAGAGGTTGGACCGGAAGAGACCGCTCACGCTCCCTCCGCCGTGATTGACCGTGACGTTGACCGCCTGGACGATCCCGCAACGGTGTCCGGTAGTGCGTCCGACATGGCAGACCGACTGGCCGACGACGGGGTGGGCCGCGGCGGTGATGTCGCGGGTGCCCGCCCCGGCGCCCAGGGAGACCTCGCCCGGACGGGCGACCGTCGCGCCGGTGTACCGGACGGTCGCGTAGTCGTTGCCGGGGTAGCTGACCCCCGCGGTGACCCCGACCGGGACCGTGAGGGCGGCGTCGGCGTACCAGGAGGTGCCGGCCGTCTGGGCACACCGGCCCGACAACAGCGCGTACTCGGCGGATCCGGAACGGGCGTTGAACCCAACGGTGCAGCGGGCGCCCGCGCTGTAGAGGACGTCGCCGCCGCGCACCGCGAGGGCGGCCGGCCTCTCCCGCGACGCGGCGTCCGCCACCGGCCCGAGGACGGCGGTCCAACCGAGGAGCAGGGCCAGTAGAGCGGCGGCGGTAACGGCGACGTGCGAGGGGCGGTCGGAACGCGTGCGAGCCACAGCGGCCTCCAATGTCATGTACTGACCATTGTGGGGCTCGCGGAGCCGGGCGGTCAGACCCAAAGCCGCCAACCCGGGCGGGTGGATCCGCGCGGCCGGCGACCCGAGCGCCGACGGGTGGCGGGGCAGCGAGAACGAGCGGAAGCCCGCCACCCTTTCGGGGGTGGCGGGCTCCTTACCGGCTGAGACGGTCAGCGGTGGGTCCGGGCGTCAGCGGCGACCGCCGTGGCGGTGGTGACCCCAGGACTTGTCATCGATGAAGCGGCCGTGGTCGTTGCGGAGGGTCGCCGTGTCGGAGCGGTTGCCCCACACGTGGCGGTTGCGGTCCTGGAACACGTCGGTGCGGGTGTCGCGGCCCTCGCCGGTGTGGACGCGGACGGTGGCGCGGCCGTCGAGGCGGTAGTGGCGGAAGGTGTAGCGGTGGCCGTCCTCACCCCTGAGGGTCCAGCCGCTCAGGTTGACCGCGCGGCGGGTGTTGTTGGTGATCTCCACCCATTCCTTGTTCAGCGAACGGTTGGAGCGGTTGTCACGGCCCGGGGCGTCGTACTGGACGTCCGTGATCTCGATGCGGGGCCGCTGACGCTCGTGGTCGGCGGCTGTCGCCGGCACCACGAGTGCGGCGGTCAGGGCTCCGACGGCGAGGGCGCCGGCGGTCAGGCGGCGGGCGGTGATGGACTTCGACACAGGTTCCCCCTGCTTTGTGCGGGCACCGCCGGCCCCGGGATCCAGGTCCCGGGGTGGTGGTGCGTGGTGCGTTGCGCGGCCGGTCGGCCGTGCCCTCACAGATTGCGGGCCGGTCGACCGGTTCGTGGAGAAGACGTGAACGGTGTTACCAACCGCCGACATCCTGGTGACCCTCGGCTGTATTGAGCATTTATGTGCCGAATGCACTGTGTTGACGCCGCTGGAGCACGTGTCCCCTTGTGTCCGTTGGGCCGAGGGCCGCGACCGCCACGGCACGCCACCCCGACACCTCGAGAGCGTTCACCCGAAAGTGAGTAACAGCGCGGGCCGCTCTCCTGAGTCCGAGGTGTGAAGAAGCGGCACCGCGCCCAGGCGCACGCCCAGGAAGCCGTGCCGATGCCGTCGCCCGCAGCCGCTCCACCAGCCCCGGACAACCTCAAGCGACCAGGGCCAGGACCTGCGGTTCTGCCTTCACTCCACCGGATCACCGGCTACGACGCCGAGGGCGCCCACCACCACACCGCGCCCTTCGACGTTCGGTGCCGTCACCGAGCACCAGAGGCCTCGATCCATGTCGGCCGCCGCGGTCCCGCGCATGCTCGCTCTGTCGCGCGCGATGTGCGCCCCGGACTCGGGAGGGGACACGCTCACCGCAGTCCAGCAACGCCACCCGACCCCGCCCAGCGCAGGCGAACGACGCCTCAGCGCCCGGCCGCCCTGGGTCGTCCCCATGGCTGCGGACGCTGCTGGATCGGGGTGTGGGCGCCGGTCAGGGAGGCGCCGGTGCCGCCGCGGCGGGTGGCGACGATCTCTGCCGCGATGGACAGGGCCGTCTCCTCGGGGGTGCGGGCGCCGAGGTCGAGGCCGATGGGCGACCTGAGGCGGGCCAGCTCCAGGTCGCTCACGCCGACCTCGCGCAGGCGCGCGTTGCGGTCCAGGTGGGTACGGCGCGAGCCCATCGCGCCGATGTACGCCACCGGCAGCCGCAGCGCCAGCTTGATCAGCGGGATGTCGAACTTGGCGTCGTGGGTCAGCACGCACACGACCGTGCGCGCGTCGACCTCCGTGCGCCGCAGGTACTCATGGGGCCACTCGACGACGATCTCGTCGGCGTCCGGGAAGCGGAGCCGGGTCGCGAAGACGGGGCGGGCATCGCACACCGTCACGTGGTAGCCGAGGAACTTTCCGGCGCGGACCAGCGCGGAGGCGAAGTCGATCGCACCGAAGACGATCATGCGGGGGGCGGGCACCGAGGACTCGATCAGCAGCGTGAGCGGCGCCCCGCAGCGCGAGCCCTGCTCACCGATCTCCAGCTTGCCCGTGCGGCCGGCGTCCAGGAAGGCACCCGCCTCGGCCGCCACCGTCCGGTCCAGTTCGGGGTGGGCGCCGAAACCGCCGGCGCGGGAGCCGTCCGGGCGGACGAGGAGCGCGCGGCCCATCAGCTCCGCCGGGCCGCTCACCACCCGCGCCACCGCCGCCGCCTCCCCCCGTGCGGAGGCGGCGAGCGCGGCGGCCAGCACCGGCCGGGCGGGATCCGCCGCCCGTACCGCAGTCACGAGGATGTCGATGACCCCGCCGCAGGTCAGACCCACGGCGAAGGCGTCCTCGTCGCTGTAGCCGAAGCGCTCCAGGACGGTCTCGCCGTCCCCCAGCGACTGCCGGCACAGCTCGTACACGGCCCCTTCCACGCAGCCACCGGAGACCGAGCCGATCGCCGTGCCGTCGGCGTCCACCGCGAGGGCGGCGCCGGGCTGGCGGGGGGCGCTGCCGCCGACGGCCACCACGGTGGCCACCGCGAAGTCGCGTCCCTGCTCGACCCACCGGTTCAGCTCGTCGCCGATGTCCAGCATCTTCCCGGTCGCCTAGTCGGTTCGGGTCGATTGCGCGCAGCGAGTAGCGGCCAGCCGTCCGGAGATGAGCGCCTCGGCCTCCGCCACGATCCGCCGCACGACGTCCCGGACAGTCGGGATGTCGCCGATAAGGCCCTGGGCCATGCCGGCGCTCCAGATACCGGCATCCAGGTCCCCTTCCTCGAACACCTTGCGCCCCCTGGCCCCGGCAACCAACTCCCGTACGTCCGGGAACTGGCCCCCGTCACGGAGTATGTCGACGACCTTCCTGCTGACCGAATTGCTGGCCACCCGGGCGGTGTTGCGCAGGGGACGGAAGATCAGCTCGGTGTCGAGTTCGCTGTTGGCGACGATCTGTTCCTTGACACGCCGGTGTACGGGGGATTCCGCGGTGCACAGAAAGCGGGTGCCCATGTTGATGCCCTCGGCGCCCAGGGCGAGAGCGGCCACCAGACCGCGGCCGTCCGTGAATCCGCCGGAGGCTATCACCGGAATGGACACCCGTTGCGTGGTCGCGGGGATGAGGACGAGGCCCGGGACGTCGTCCTCCCCGGGGTGGCCGGCGCATTCGAAGCCGTCGATGCTCACGCCGTCGACGCCGATCTTCTCGGCCTTCACCGCGTGTCGGACGCTGGTGCACTTGTGCAGCACCTTGACACCGTGGGCGCGGAACTCCGGAAGATGCTCCGCGGGGTTGAAGCCGGCGGTTTCGACGACCTTCACGCCGGATTCGATGATCGCATGGCGGTATTCGTCGTAGGGGGGCGGGTTGATCGACGGCAGGATGGTCAAGTTGACGCCGAACGGCTTGTCGGTCATCTCCCGGCAGCGCGCGATCTCCTCGACGAGTGCCTCCGGTGTCGGTTGGGTCAGCGCCGTCAGGAAGCCGAGTGCTCCCGCCTCGGCGACCGCGGCGACGAGTGGGGCCCGGCCCACCCACTGCATGCCGCCTTGGACGATCGGGTGTTCCACGCCGAACGTCTCGCAGAAGCGCGTGGTCAGCATCGCGGCTCCTACAGTCCGTAGGTCTTGCCGATGATGTCCCGCTGGATCTCGCTCGTGCCGCCGTACACCGTGGACACGACGGTCGAACGGAGCAGGGCTTCCATGCCGTACTCCGTGGCGTATCCGTAGCCGCCCATCATCTGCATTCCTTCCAGGGTCACGTGTTTGGCGAGCTCGGTGCACTTGAGCTTCGCCATGGACGCTTCGCGCGCGAACACCCGGCCGGGTTCGGCGTCGATCGCGCGTGCGACGTCGTCGAGGAGCAACTGGGCGCATTCGAGTTCAGTGGCCATGTCGGCGATCCGGTGCTTGAGCGCTTGGAAGGAGCCAATGGGACGGCCGAATTGTTCGCGCTGGCGGACATAGGTGAGGGTGTCGTCGAAGGCCCGTCGTGCGACGCCCAGCATCAGGGCGGCGAGGATCATCCGTTCCAGGTTCAGCCCGGCCATGAGCTGCGTCCAGCCCTGTCCGGGCTCGCCGACCACCGCGGAGTCGGGCAGGAAGCAGTCGGTGAAGTAGAGGTCGTTGACGTCCTTGCCGCCCATGGTGTCGATGCCTCTGATCTGGAGGCCGTCGGCGTCGGTCGGCACCATGAACTGAGTGATTCCGTGGTGTTTCGACTCCCCTTGCCCCGTGCGGGCGATCAGCAGGATGTGGTCGGCGAAGTGAGCGTTGGAGCACCAGGTCTTCTGGCCGTTGACCAGGTACCCGCCGGTGGTGCGTTCCGCACGGCAGGTCAGGGCGCCCACGTCGGAGCCGGCACCGGGTTCCGACATCGAGATGGCCTCGACCCGGCCGGCGGCCACGCCTTCGAGTATGGTGCGCTTCTGCTCCTCGGTGCCGAACTTGTCGTAGGCGGAGGCGGCGATGACGGTGGTGCCGAAACCGCTGATGGGGGCCAGCCCGTACGAGGTCTCCTGAAGGAACAGGCAGAGATCGGTCATTCCCTGGCCCGCGCCTCCGTACTCCTCCGGGATCGCGATGCCGAGCCAGCCCAGGTGCGCCATCTTCTCGTACAGCTTCTGGTTGTGCTGCTCCTGACCGTTCGCGGTCAGCTTGTCGCGCTGTTCCTTTGTTCCGCACTCGCGGCGGCAGAAGTCGGCGATCGCCTTGACCAGGTCGCGGCGTTCATCTGACAGGACTCGGGGCATGGAGTCGTCTCCTTGGCACGCTGAAGGTGGAGTCACTTGTCGCGCAGGGCGGGGTAGACCGTGTCGACCAGGTGGAGAACGGTGCGTGTGAGCATCACGTGCAGGTCGCTGCGGCTGAGGGTGCCGCGCACCAGCCATTCGCGGGAGGCGGCTTTGAGCATGCTGCTGTGGGCGCGGATCATCGCCCGGAGCTTCTCCCGGCCCTCGGTCACGTCGGCCATCATGGCGGCCTCGAGGACACGGTCGGTCGCGATCTCGTCGGCTTCGAGCATGATCTGGTCGATCTCCGGGTCGTTGCCGAGCGCTTCCAGGCCGATCGCGGACAGCCACATCTCCCGGTTGCGTTCCACGACCTCGAGCCACCGGTCGACGCAGATCGAAACGCGCTCTTCCGCGGTGGTCGGCGGCAGCCGCTGCGAGACGGACGCCGGCACGACCATCATCTGCCGGACCACCTCCAGATACAGCTGGCGCTTCCCGCCGAAGTAGTGGCTGACCAGGGCACGGGCCACTCCTGCCTCGGAGGCGATGTCCGCGACGGACACCGTGCTGTAGCTCTTGGCCCCGAACAGCCTGCGGGCGACGCCGAGGATCTCGGCTCGCCGGGCGTCCGGCTCCATCCTGCGGCGCGGGGCCTGTCGCTGAACGCCCATGTGGTGGTTCCTTCCGTGGTCGCGGTGTGCCGGACCTATGTGTACATCGACTCGATCGTGGCGGCGTGCGCGTCGTCTATGGCGCGGCGGCGAAGGCTCAGCTTGGGTGTCAGCTCGCCGGTCTCCGCGGTCCAGGGGCCTGCGATGACACGGTGCTTCTTCACCTGCTCCGTGCGCGACAGCACCGCGTTTGCCTCGGCCACGGCCTGGTCGAGCGCCGCGTGGACCTTCGGGTGCCGGGTCAGCGCGTCCAGATCGGACGCGTCGGCGACACCGTTCGCCTGGGCCCACAGCGGGGCCGTCTCCTCGTCCAGTACCAGCAGGGCGGTGACGTAGCGCCGCCGGTCCCCGATCACGACGGCATGGGCGATCAGAGGGTGCGCTCGCAGAAGGGACTCGATCTTGGTGGGGGCGATGTTCTTCCCGCCGTCGGTGATGATGATCTCTTTCTTGCGGTCGGTGATGGTGACGAAGCCACGTGAATCGACCGTTCCCACGTCTCCGGTGGGCAGCCAGCCCTCCGCATCGGTCGCGGGCTCGACGCCACCATCGCTGTTCAGGTAGCCGGCGAACACGACCGGTCCCCTGACGAGGAGTTCACCATCATCGGCTGCCTTGACCTCGATGCCCGGTCCGGGCCTCCCGACCGAGCCGAGTGCAAAGGCGCCGGGGGTGCTGACCGTTGCCGCGCCGGTGGTCTCGCTCAGTCCCCACACCTCGTACACCGGCAGCGACACGCTCGCCAGGAACTCCAGTACGCGGGTCGGAATCGGTGCCGCGCCGCTGAAGGCCCGGTGGCATTCGTCGAGGCCGATCGCGGCCCGGACAGGCCGCATCACCCGGGTATCGAGTTCCTCCCACACCTCGGCGAGCTCCGCCGGGACGTCCTTGCCGTCGGAGCGGAGCCGGTACGCCTCCAGGGCGGTCTTCCGGGCCTGCTCCATGGCCGCGGACTGTTCGTCAGGCAGTGCCGCGAGCTTCGCCTGCAGGCCGGCGGCGAGCTTCTCCCACACCCGGGGCACGCCGAAGAAACCGTGCGGCCGCACCGTGAGGAGCGTGGGCAGGAGTTGATCGGGCTCCGGGCAGATCGTGACGTGGCCCGCATTGCATATGGGCATGTAGATGCCCAGGACCCGCTCGGCGATGTGGGCCAGGGGAAGGTACGCGACCGAGCGCGGGTGGTCCGGCACCTTGACGAGCTGCTCCTGCATCAGGCACTCGTGGATCACGTTGCGGTGGGAGAGCACCACGCCCTTGGGCTCGCCGGTCGTACCCGAGGTGTAGGCAAGGGTCAGCGGATGGTCGGTGGTGACGGCGTCCGCGAGTTCCTCGAAGCCGGCGTCGTCGGGAGGGACCGCGCCGCGTACGGCCGTGTAGCTGACGAAACGCGGGTCGTCGGCCGGAGCGGCGTCCCAGTCGAGCATGACGACGGCGCGCAGGTTCGGCAGTTCGTCCAGGACCGGACGCCACCGCCGCATCTGTTCCTCGCCCTCCAGGACGAGGACGGCAGCCGCGCTGTGCCGGGCCAGGGCTCCGATCTGCTCGGTACTCAGCGTGTCGTACGTGCTGCAGGGCAGGGCACCGACATGGACCGCGGCCAGGTCGGCGATCCAGTGCTCCGCGCGCTTGGACATGGCGATGAGCATGCGATCGCCCCGCTTCAGTCCCAGGGCCACCAGGCCCCGGGTGACCGCGGCCACCTCGGCGCGCAGCTGCGACCAGGTCAGGGTCCCGGCGTCCGGGCCGATACCGGTGGTCAGAGCCGGACGCTCGGCGTACTGCTGGGCGTTGCGTCGCAGGAGTGCGGTGATCGTTTGCCCTTCGACGGACTCGTGCAACTGCTCTGCTGTGGCCATGACGGGTCCCCTCCCTCGCGAGACGTGAGCGGATTGCTGAGCGGACCCCACAGTGAACCGCTCTTGGCGCAGAGTCAATAGAGACGGACGCCGAGCGCGCAACATGTCCGCCGAACTCGGATATCCCCTCACTCTTCGGCCATCCCTGGGCGATGTGACGGCACGCGAACCCTATTGACGGCAAGCCAATAAACGCTCTTACTTGTCCCCACCGGATCCACCACCTGCACCCGGAGTGCCCGGATCGGCAGCAGTCGCCTGCCGACGAGAGGAAGTGCCAGGACAGTGACCGAAGCATTCATCTACGACGCGATCCGCACCCCGCGCGGCCGGGGCAAACGGGGTTCGCTGCACCACGTCAAGCCGGTCTCACTGGTGACGGGCCTGATCGACGAACTCCGCCGCCGTCACCCCGGTCTGGACCCGGACCGTCTGGACGACGTCGTACTCGGCGTGGTCTCCCCGGTCGGTGACCAGGGCATGAACATCGCCAAGACGGCGGCGCTGGCGGCGGGACTGCCGGACCACGTGGCCGGCGTCCAGCTCAACCGGTTCTGCGCATCGGGGCTGGAGGCGGTGAACACGGCCGCGCAGAAGGTCCGTTCCGGTTGGGAGCGCCTGGTGATCGCCGGCGGCGTGGAATCGATGTCGCGAGTGCCGATGGGCAGCGACGGCGGTCCGATGGCCGCGGATCCCGAGACCGCCTTCGACACGTACTTCGTGCCACAGGGCATCGGCGCCGACCTGATCGCGACCGTCGAGGGCTTCTCGCGCGACGACGTCGACGCGTACGCGGTCCGGTCGCAGCAGCGTGCCGCTCACGCCTGGTCCGGCGGCTACTTCGCCAAGTCCGTGGTGCCGGTCAGGGACCGCAACGGCGTCATCGTGCTCGCCCAGGACGAGCACATGCGCCCGGAGACGACGGCGGCGGCGCTCGGCGAGCTGAAGCCCTCCTTCGCGGACCTCGGCACCATGGCGGGCTTCGACGCGGTGGCTCTGCAGAAGTACCACTGGGTGGAGCGTATCGAGCACGTCCACACCCCGGGCAACGCCTCGGGAATCGTGGATGGTTCGGCGCTCGTGCTGGTCGGTACGGAGCAGGTGGGAACGGAGTGCGGCCTGGTGCCACGGGCGCGCGTCGTGGCGACCGCGGTCAGCGGAGCCGACCCGACGATCATGCTCACCGGACCGGCGCCGGCCACCCGCAAGGCGCTGGACCTCGCCGGTCTGACGGTGGACGACATCGACCTGTTCGAGATCAACGAGGCCTTCGCCTCGGTGGTTCTGCGCTACGTCAAGGACCTCGGTCTGCCGTGGGAGAGGGTCAACGTCAACGGCGGCGCCATCGCCATGGGCCATCCGCTCGGCGCCACGGGGGCCATGCTGGTGGGCACCGCCCTGGACGAACTCGAGCGCCGCTCCGCGCGACGGGCCGTGGTCAGCCTCTGCGCGGGTGGTGGCATGGGCATCGCCACCGTGATCGAACGGTTGTGACCCCTTTCCCCCGCGTGCCGGCCACGTACATCCCCTCGAAAGGAGCGCCCACCGATGCTGGCGAAGAACATGATCCACTGGGAACAGGGACCTGACGGCGTCGTCCTGCTGACCATGGACGACGCCGATCAGCCGGTCAACACGATGAACCGGACCTACGTGGATTCGATGGAGGCCACCGTCACCCGCCTCGAGACGGAGCGGGATGACATCACCGGGGTCGTCCTCACCTCCGCCAAGAAGAGCTTCTTCGCCGGCGGAGACATCGGCTTCATGAGCAGGGCCCAGCCGGACAACGCCGCGGAACTCAGTGAGCTGTGCGGGGTCCTGAAGTCACAGCTGCGCCGGCTGGAGACCCTCGGCAGGCCGGTGGCCGCGGCCATGAACGGCACGGCACTCGGCGGCGGGCTCGAGATCGCGCTCGCCTGTCACCGGCGCATCGCCCTGGCAACGCCGAGCAGCCGCTTCGGCCTGCCGGAGGTGACTCTGGGCCTGCTGCCCGGCGCCGGTGGAGTCAGCCGGACCGTCCGTCTCCTGGGGCTCCAGGACGCGCTGACCGACATCCTGCTCACGGGGCGGCAGTACAAGCCCCAGGAGGCGCTCGCCAAGGGGCTGGTCCATGAACTCGCCCAGACGCCGGAGGAACTGCTCGCCAGGGCCAGGCAATGGGTGGTGACCCATCCTGAGGCCACTCAGCCGTGGGACGCCCCGGGGTTCCGCATGCCGGGCGGGTCCCCTTCCCATCCGAAGGTGGCGGCGATGCTGCCGACCCTCTCGGCGCACCTGCGCAAGCAGCTCAAGGGTGCGAACGTGCCGGCGCCGCGCAACATCCTCGCCGCGGCCGTCGAGAGCGCGCAGGTCGACCTGGAGACCGGGCAGAAGATCGAGACCGGCTACCTCGTGGAACTGATGACGGGTCAGATCTCGACCAACATGATGCAGGCGTTCTTCTACGACATGCAGCACATCGGCTCCGGTGGAAGCCGTCCCGAAGGCTACCCGCCCCACACCGTCCACAGGGTGGGCGTACTGGGCGCCGGCATGATGGGAGCCGGCATCGCGTACTCCTGCGCCCGCAGCGGCGTGCCGGTGGTGCTCAAGGACGTCACCTACGACGCGGCGCAGAAGGGCAAGGACTACTCCCGACAGGTCCTGGCCAGGGCCGTGGCACGCGGACGGCTCTCCCAGACCGAGGCCGACGAGGTGCTCGCACGGATCATGCCGACCGCCGACCCGGCAGACTGCAGCGGCTGCGATCTGGTGATCGAGGCGGTCTTCGAGGACCCGGACCTCAAGCGGCAGGTCTTCCGCGACATCGAAGACGTCGTCGCACCGGACGCCGTACTGGGATCCAACACCTCCACGCTCCCGATCACCGGGCTGGCGGAGGCGGTCGAGCGCCCCGAGGACTTCATCGGTCTGCACTTCTTCTCCCCCGTGGACAAGATGCCCCTGCTGGAGATCATCACCGGGGAGAAGACCAGCGAGCACACCGTGGCGAAGGCGGTCGACATGGCGCGGCAGATCGGCAAGACGCCGATCGTGGTCAACGACAGCCGGGGCTTCTTCACGAGTCGCGTGATATCCAAGTTCATCGACGAGGCGGTGGCCATGATCGGCGAGGGGCTTCCTCCCGCCTCGGTGGAGCAGGCCGGCTCGCAGGCCGGCTACCCCGCACCTCCGCTGCAGCTGCTGGACGAACTGACGCTGACTCTGCCCCGGAAGATCCGTGAGGAGACCAGGGCCGCGGTCCTGGCCGAGGGCGGCGACTGGCGTCCGCACGGTTCGGAGCCGGTCATGGACCGCATGATCGACGAGTTCGGGCGTGGCGGACGTTCCTCGGGCGCCGGGTTCTACGAGTACGTCGACGGCCGGCGCACGCGGCTGTGGCGGGGGCTGTACGAGCACTTCGCCGTGCCGGGCCGTGAGATCCCGTTCGAGGACATGAAGGAACGGATGCTTTTCGCCGAGGCACTGGACACGGTCCGGTGCCTCGACGAAGGCGTCCTGCGGTCGGTGCCCGACGCCAACGTCGGCTCCATCCTGGGCATCGGTTTCCCGGCCTGGACCGGCGGTGTACTGCAGTACATCAACGGCTACGCGGGCGGACTCCACGGATTCGCCGCGCGGTCGAGGGAGCTGGCCGAGCGGTACGGCGAGCGGTTCGAGCCGCCGCGATCCCTCGTGGCCAAGGCCGAGCGAGGCGAATCCTACGAGTGAGGTGTGTGCGGTGGTCCGAGCATCGGCACCAGGAACTGCCGGGCCACCGCACGCAGCTGCTCATCGTCGTCGAGATCGATGACATGGCTGGGAATGACGAGGAACGACGCGGACATGCGCACCATCATCTCGGCCACCAGGTCCACCTGCACATGACCGGCGATGTTCCCCGCGCGCTGCTCCCGAAGCAGTCGCGATGCCACGAACTGCTGCACCACGGCCAGGGTGCGTCCTCCGTCACTGGTCATGGACGGGACCACGGCGTCCGGCTCGGCGGTCATGAGACCTCCGATGAGGCGGTTGCCGCGGATGGCCCTGAGCGAACTCACGAACCCCACGACGACCCGGTCGGCGACGGTGTCGGCGTCCTGGATGTCCAGGATGAAGCGGTCGAAGTACCGCCGGAACTCACGCCGTACCACCTGCTCGACCAACTGGTCCTTGGTAGCGAACCGGCGGTAGACCGTAATCCGGGAGACGCCGGCCAGCCGCGCCACGTCCGCCATGGTCGAGCGCTTGATGCCCATGCGGCAGAACTGCTCGTAGGCCGCGTCGAGCAGACGCTCCGACACCTCGTCATCTCCCCCGGCGCCCTCGACGGCCTCGGCGAACACGCTCTCCAGCACGGACGGAGCACCGGACGACGACCTCATGAGTGCCAACAGGACAGGTTCCACGACTGCCTCCCTGATTCTGTGAAGCCTCTGGCGTTCACGTCTCGCATGTGCTCCCCTGTTGAAACAAAGAAGCACGATGCGTTTCATCGTACCAACCTCCGCAAGGACGCCACGGAACTCAAGGAGGAGTTCACAGCGATGGATGGACTCAGCAGGCGCAAGATGTTGTTCGCGAGCGGGGCGGTGGGGGCCTTCGGGGCGCTGAGCCTGGCCTCGCCCACCCACGCACGGTCCCTGTGGACGTGGGCGCCGAGCGGCTCGGTGGCCGGCAAGGGAGCCGGCCTCGACCCCGAATGGGTCTGGGACGAGGAGGTCGACCGGTTGGTCGCCGCCGTGATCGAGCGCGGCGACGTGGCCAAGACCAACGCCGCGCTGCGCTCATGGACCCGCAACGACCAGGCGCTGCCGGCCGGACTCCCCGCGGACCTGCGCGACTTCATGGAGAGGGCCCGCCAACTGCCCGCCTGGGCAGACCGGGACAAGCTGGAGAGGGCCGCCGAGTTCAACAAGTCGAGGGGCCTGTACCTCAACCTGCTGAACGGAGTCGGCGGCGGCATGCTGAGCACCGCCATCCCTCGTGAGGCGCGCTCCGTCTACTACTCCAAGGGCGGCGCCGACATGGAGGACAGGGTCGCCAAGACCAGCCTGCTGGGCTTCGCCGTCGGGGACCTCAACGCGTTCCGACCCGACGGCGACGTCGTCGTGCAGGCCGTCAAGACCCGCCTGGTGCACGCGGCCGTACGGCACCTGCTGCCCCAGTCACCGGCCTGGACCCGGACCAGCGGCGGCCAGACGATTCCCATCAGCCAGCAGGACATGCTGGTCACCTGGCACAGTCTGCCCACCTACGCCATGCGGAAGATGCTCGAGTGGAAGGTACCCGTCCCGGCCGCCGACTCGGCCGCCTACCTGCACGTGTGGCAGGTCACCGCCCACATGCTCGGCATCCGGGACGAGTACATCCCCGCCACCTGGGACGCGGCCAACGCACAGTCCAAGCAGGTCCTCGACCCCATCCTGGCCCCCACGCGCGAGGGCGTCGAACTGACCGACATCCTGCTGCGCCAGCTCGCCGAGCAGACCAGCCCCGGCGGGATCGACCGCCCACTCGTCAACGCCCTCGCCCGGTACCTGGTCGGCGACCAGGTCGCCGACTGGGACGGCATTCCGCGTGAGCCGTTCTGGGAGAAGGCCATCGCGACCGCCTGGCCGAAGCTGGTCGCCTTCCGGGAGAAGCTGATCCCGCTGCCCCTCGTACCGCCTCTGGCCTGGACGATCGACGAGGCGGCCCGGAAGTACATCCTCTTCTACCTCACCAAGGGACGGGGAACCCACATCGACATTCCCGAAACCAACCGTCCCGCCTGACCGAAACCGGCACCCGCGCGGATGGCCTCCGCGGCCTCGGCGGGACTCAAGGAAGGGTTCTCAGCATGGACGACCTGAGCAGGCGCAAGATGCTGATCATGGGAGGAGCGCTCGGAGCGCTCGGAGCACTGGGGGCCGCGTCACCGGTCCAGGCCCGATCCCTGTGGACGTGGGCGCCGAGCGGCTCGGTGGCCGGCAAGGGAGCGGGCGTCGACCCCGACTGGGTCTGGGACGAGGAGGCGGATCCCGTCCTCGCCGCCGTGATCGAGCGCGGCGACGTGGCCAAAGCCAACGCAGCGCTCCGCAAGTGGACCCGCAACGACCAGCCCCTGCCGGCCGGACTCCCCACCGACTTGCGCGACTTCATGGAGAAGGCCCGCCAGCTGCCCGCCTGGGCGGACCGGGACAAGCTCGCGGCCGCGGCCAGGTTCACCACGAAGAAGGGCATCTACACCGGCGCGCTGTACGGTCTGGGCAGCGGCCTGTTGAGCACCGCCATCCCGAGAGAGGCGCGCGCCGTCTACTACTCCAAGGGCGGCGCGGACATGAAGGACCGCATCGCCAAGACGGCCCAGCTCGGCTATGACGTCGGGGACCTGGACGCCTACCAGCCGCGGGGCGGGATGATCGTGACCGCCGTGAAGACCCGGCTGGTGCACGCGGCCGTACGGCACCTGCTGCCCCAGTCACCGGGCTGGACCCGCACCAGCGGCGGCCAGACGATACCCATCAGCCAGGCCGACATCATGGTCACCTGGCACAGCCTGGCCACATTTGTCATGCGCAAGCTAAAAGAATGGAAGGTCCCGATCACCACCGCCGAGTCGGACGGCTACCTGCACGTGTGGCAGGTCACCGCCCACATGCTCGGCGTCCGGGACGAGTACATCCCCGCCACCTGGGACGCCGCCAACGCACAGTCCAAGCAGGTCCTCGACCCCATCCTGGCGTCCACCCCCGAGGGCACCGAGCTGACCGACGTCCTCCTCGACATCGTCGCGGAACTCGACGCCGGCCTCACCAGGCCCCTCATCAACGGCTTCGCCCGGTACACGCTGGGCGACCGGACCGGTGACCTGATCGGGCTGGACAGGGAGCCATTCTGGAAACCGCTGATCAGCACCGCCTGGCCGCTGCTGGTGGCCTTCCGCGAAGGGCTCATCCCGCTGCCGCTGATCCCCCAGGCCGCCTGGACCGTGGAAGAGGCCCTCCGGAAGTTCGTCCTGCTCTTCCTCAGCGAAGGACGGGGCATCCACCTCGAGATCCCGGACGCCAACCGTCCCTCCTGAGCCACGTACGGCATCACGACGTGGGGGTACAACGTCACCGGCGTACCCCCATCAGTGCGCCTCCGGTCCCGCCACCACACCGACGTCGAGAACGAGTTGAGACGATGACGACACCTCACGACAGCGAGACGACACGTTTGTGCTCGGCTCGGGCGACCCCCGCGCAGCGGCCGGCACGGGCCCCAAGGGCAGGAGACCGCCGGTGACGGACACCGATCACTCGTCCCGGCAGAACTCGAGCGCGCAGCCCTTCGCCAGACGCCGCTTCCTCGGATACGTCCTGGCCGCTCCGACCTTGATGACCGCGGCCCAGCTCGTCCCCGCGTCGGAGGCTCGTGCGGACGTCCCCTCCCCGGAGATCACGGAACTGATCGACCTCAACGACGTGATGACGGCGGCGGCCCTGCCGACGTCCGGCCTGATCACGGTCGAGGTGAACACGGACGGCACCGTGTCCTTCGCGTTGCCTCGGACCGAGGTGGGGCAGGGCATCACGACGTCCACGGCCATGCTGATCGCCGAGGAACTCGGCATCCCCCTCTCCCGGGTGCACATCACTCTCGCCGAGGCGCGCCCGGAGTTGCTCTTCAACCAGCTCACCGGCGGATCCAACACGACGTTCTCCACCTACACCCCGATCCGGGTGGCCGCCGCCGTCGCCCGCAACCGGCTGCTTCAGGCCGCGGCCGCCGAATGGGGCACCGCCGTCACCGAACTGAGCTGGGAGGCGGGACTCGTCACCGGCCCCGGAGGCCGGAGCGCCGACATGGGGGACCTGTCCCCGAAAGCGGCGCGCGCGCGGACCGAGGAGGTGTCGGTCAGCCTCAAGCCTCGCGACATGTTCACCGTCATCGGCAAGCCGCACAACCGTGTGGACGCCCACGCGGCGGTCACCGGACGCAAGACGTTCACGCTGGATCTGCAGGTCCCGGACGCCCTGCCGACCATGGTGTGCCGCCCGCCGACCATCAACGGCAAGGCCGGATCGGTGTCCAACCTGTCCGAGGTCCGTTCCATGCCCGGTGTCACCGACGTGGTCGTGATGTCGACCGGGGTGGCGGTGCGCGCCACCACCTTCGGCCGGTGCATCGACGCGGTGCGCGCCCTGCGGGTCTCGTGGAAACCCGGTAGCGCCGAGGGAAAGTCCGACGAGTCCGTGCTCGCGGAGTTGCGCGCCGCCGAACTGCCCATGGGGCTGCCGTCGGTGACGCCGAACGTTGAGGAGCGTTTCACGTTCCACTTCCGCAGCAACAGCGCGCTGGAGCCCAACTGCGCGATAGCCGACGTGCGCCCCGACCGGGCCGAGATCTGGTCGAGCCTCAAGGCTCCGATCGTCGCGAAGCAGGCGATCGCCACCAAGCTCGGCCTGCCGCTCGGGGCGGTGACCGTGCATGTCACGGAGGGAGGGGGCTCCTTCGGCCGCAAGCTCTTCTTCGACGCGGCGCTGGAGGCCGTCGAGGTCTCCCGGCGGATCCGCAAGCCGGTGAAGCTCATGTGGCATCGCGCCGACGACGCCCGCCAGGGACGCACCCATCCCATGGCCACGTCGCGCGTTCGCATCTCCTACCTGGGCAACACCGTCCTCGGGTACAGACAGCGGCACACCAGTGTGTCCACCGACCTCAGCCACGGCCTCGGGGAGATCTTCACCGCCTTGGCCGCGAGACTGCCGGTGGGTGACATCGGGTTCTCGGAGACCTTCTTCCAGCTCTCCCAGTCGATGCCCTACGACTTCGGTGCCAACAGCCGGCTCCTGAACGAAACCGACAAGGGCTTCAACACCGGCAGCATGCGCAACGTGTACTCCCCCGACGTCACGTGCGCCCGGGAACTCCTGGTCGACCGGCTCGCCGGGAAGATGGGCAAGGACCCTTACCGGTTCCGGCACGACTTCCTTCGGGACGACCGCGGCCGAGCCGTGCTGGACAAGGCCGCCGAAGCCGGGAACTGGGGTCGGAGCATGCCGGCGGGTACGGCGCAGGGCATCGCCTTCCACTCCGAGTACCACTCCGCCAGCGCCGTCCTGGTGGAACTCGACTGCCGACCGGAGACCGTCGACCGCCCCATCCGGGACGGTGTCGCCGGCCCACGCGTGACCAAGGCCGTCATCGCCGTGGACGTCGGCCTCGCCGTCAATCCGCGTGGCCTGGAAGCTCAGATGATGGGCTGCCTGATGGACGGCATCGCCCTGACCCTGACCTCCAGCCTGCACCTGCGCGACGGGCACTTCCTCGAAGCGAGCTGGGACAACTACTTCTACACCCGGCAGTGGAACACACCGCCCGAACTGCGGGTCATCGTCCTGCCGCCCAGCACCGGCAAGCCCGGCGGCGCGGGTGAACTCGGCGTCGCCGCGTCGATGGCCGCGGTCGCGTGTGCGTACGGCCGTGCCACCGGCACGATGCCCACGGTCTTCCCGATCAACCACGGCACCCTCTCCTTCGAACCGAAACCGACCGTCCCGCCCATCCCCGCGTCCCCCACCGATGGTCGGGACCACGTCCGCTGAAGCCCTGCGAGACATCTGGGAGTTCTCATGCCCACGCACACTTTCCGCCTCAACGGTGAACAGGTGACCGTCGATGCTCCGGACGACGAGCGGCTGCTGTGGGTCCTTCGCGACCTCCTCGGCGTCACGGGACCGAAATACGGCTGCGGCATCAACGTCTGCAAGGCGTGCACGAGCCACCTCAACGGCAGGGCGGCGAACCCCTGCGCCATCCCGGTGGGGGACCTGAGGCCGTCCGACGAGGTCACCACCATCGAAGGGCTGCCGGCCACCGTGGGAGCGGACCTGCACCCGATGCAGGAGGCGTGGCTCGACCAGGACGTGGCCCAGTGCGGCTACTGCCAGCCCGGCCAGATCATGGCCGCCGTAGCCCTGGTCCGCCGTGTCAAGGAAGAAGGCCGCAGCATCACCGAGGCCGACCTGGACGGTATCCGCAACATCTGCCGGTGCGGCACCTACCCCCGCATCCGTGAAGCGATCAGAGCCGGCGCCGAGAACACGTGACCAGACAAGTGGAGGGAGGACGCCGTGTCCGCACGTCGTCCGTCGGTCGTACTCATCACCATGGCCGTGATCCTGGTCGCCGCCGCGGCGGTCGTACGCCTCGCAGTGGCCCCGAACGCGACGAAACTGCCCGACGACACCGACCAGACGGTGCACTACGCGGGCGAGACCACCATGCTGGATGTCACGGCCCTCCGGTCCGGAGACACCGCGCATGCGCTTCGGTCCGGCATCCCCGTCACCGCCGACCGGCGGGTACGGGTCACATCCACACATGGTGACACGGCCGTGATCGAGGACACGATGACGGTCCATGCCGGTGAGCAGTCCTTACCCAGCTCGAAGACGTACGCCATCGACCGGGCAAGCAGGAAGGGTGTGTCGCCACCGGCCTCGACATCGGCGGAGAACTCACGGGGCGCACTGAGTTCGGCCTTTCCGCCGGATGCCGAACAGGACGACTCCTACACCTACTACGACGCGACGACCCGTTCGATCGTGCCGGTTCGCTACACCGGAACCGCCCGACGGGAGGGCCGTGCTGTCAATGTCTACGAGATCAAGGTGTCAGCGCCCGTCAAGGACCCGGCGGTGTCCGAGCCGCTACCGACCGCTCTGCCGAAGAAGCTCGTCGCGAGCCTGGTGCCCGCTCTCGACTCCAGGACACGGGCCCGTCTCACACCCACCGAGCTGGCCGCGCTGCCGGACCCCGTTCCGCTCACATACCTGGGCCAGTCGACGCTGGTCGCCTACGTCGACCAGCAGACCGGCATCGCCGTGGACCAGACGGTGAGCCGGAGAACGGTGGCGACCACCTCCGTCGCCGGGACTCCGACGCCTCTGCTGCCGGTGTCGGACCTGACACTCGAGGTCACTCCTGAGAGCGTGCAAGACCTGGGCGACAAGGCGACATCAGCAGGTCGGATCCTGACCGCCCTGACCGTCCTCGCACCGGTCGCGATGGTCGTCGTCGCCGCCGTGCTCCTCTTGGCCACGTTCATACTCGAGCGGAGGCGCCGACACCGCTCCCGAGCCCAGGGATGAGGCCCGCAGCACCCGTTCCGCACGGCCCCGCCTGCACGAGAACCATCGTCACATCATGTCGGACAACGCATCGCAGGCACCGCTCGTTCCAACCTCTCTCAGGCCGCCAACGCGTCCTTTGATGAGGACGCATGGGTACTGCGCGCATAGCTCGCCTCCGAACTATGGTGTCCCACCACATACGCCTCTGACCTGCCTCTTCCTACGGTGTGGCGACACACAACCGTCCCCACCGAACGCCAGGAAGTGGTGCCGATGTCGTCGCCCGCAGCCGCTCCACCAGCCCCGAACAACCTCAAGCGCATCGTCGCCGCGTCCCTCATCGGCACCACCATCGAGTGGTACGACTTCTTCCTCTACGGCTCAGCCGCCGCCCTCGTCTTCAACAAGCTGTTCTTCCCGGACTCCGACCCGCTCGTCGGCACGCTGCTCTCGTTCCTGACGTACGCCGTCGGCTTCGCCGCGCGGCCGCTGGGTGCCCTGGTCTTCGGTCACTACGGTGACCGGCTCGGGCGCAAGAAGCTGCTGGTCCTGAGCCTGTTGATGATGGGCGGTGCGACCTTCGCGATCGGGCTGCTCCCCACCCACGCGACGATCGGCACGGCCGCTCCCGTGCTGCTGACCGTGTTGCGGCTCGTCCAGGGGTTCGCCCTCGGTGGTGAGTGGGGCGGCGCCGTGCTGCTGGTGTCCGAGCACGGGGACGCGCGACGGCGCGGATTCTGGGCGTCCTGGCCGCAGACCGGGGCGCCCGCGGGGCAGTTGCTGGCCACGGGTGTGCTGTCGCTGCTGACCGCCGTGCTGTCGGACTCGGCCTTCAACAGCTGGGGCTGGCGGATACCGTTCCTGCTCTCCGGCGTACTGGTCATGGTCGGTCTGTGGATCCGGCTGTCCGTCGACGAATCGCCGGTCTTCAAGCAGGCGTTGGCGCAGGCCGAGTCGCGCAAGGCGAAGGCCGAGCCGATGCCGATCGTCGCCGTGCTGCGGCACCACTGGCGCGACGTGCTGATCGCGATGGGCGCGCGCATGGCGGAGAACATCAGCTACTACGTCATCACCGCCTTCATCCTCGTCTACGCCACCACCGCGGCCGACGTCTCCAAGCAGACCGCGCTCAACGCGGTGCTGATCGCCTCGGCGGTGCACTTCGCGGTCATCCCGGCCTGGGGCGCACTGTCGGACCGCATCGGCCGACGGCCCGTGTATCTGCTGGGCGCGGCCGGCGTGGGAATGTGGATGTTCCCGTTCTTCATGCTGATCGACCACGGTGACTTCAGCAGTCTGCTGCTCGCGGTGACGGTGGGGCTGGTGCTGCACGGCGCCATGTACGCGCCCCAGGCCGCCTTCTTCTCCGAGATGTTCGCGACCCGGATGCGGTACTCAGGGGCGTCGATCGGCGCCCAGTTCGCCTCCGTCGCGGCCGGTGCTCCGGCGCCGCTGATCGCCACCGCGCTGCTCTCCGAGTACGACAGCTCCACCCCGATCTCCCTCTACGTGATCGCCTCCGTCCTGCTGACCCTGGTCGCGGTGGGCGTGGCCAAGGAGACGCGCCACCGCGACCTCGCGGAGCCCGTGTCGTCCCCCGAGGACGAGGAGGGGCCGGTCAAGGCCTCCCGTGCGCAGGGGGCGCGCTCGATCTGAGCCCGTCCCGCCGTCCGGTACCGGCCCCGTACGCCCGTGCGTGCGGGGTCAGTGCCGTGCCGGGAGCGACAGCCGGTGGAGTCTGAGGGCCAGTTGTATCTCCAGTGCGCGGTCGGGGCTCTGCCAGTCCTCGCCGAGGAGGCGGCCCACGCGCTCCAGGCGCTGGGCGACCGTGTTCACGTGGACGTGGAGTTCGTCCTTGGTGCGGGCCGGGCTCATGCCGCAGGCGAAGTAGGCGTCGAGGGTGTGCAGCAGCTCGGTGCCGCGCCGCTCGTCGTAGGCGACGACCTGGCCGATGGTGCGCTCGACGAAACCCGAGACGTTCTGCTCGCCGGCCAGCAGCAGGCCCAGGAAGCCGAAGTCCTCGGCGGCGGCGCCGTCCCCGGAGCGGCCCAGCAGGCCCAGGGCGTCGAGGCAGCGCCGAGCCTCCGTGTAGGCGGCGGCGACGGCGTCGGGGCGGGCGGCGAGGTCCTCCACGGGTGCGGAGGCGCCGACGGTGACGCTCTCGTGGACGGCCCGGCCGAGGTGCCGGGCGGTGCGGCGGGCCAGGTCCGTGGCCCCGTCGCCGGCGTCGAGCGGCAGCAGGAGCACTGTGCCGCCGTCCCGGGCGGCGGCCAGGCCGTGCCGGGTCGCGGCGAGGTGGGAGGCGGCGGCCCACAGGCGCCTGCGTGCGTCCGCCTCCTGGTCGGCGTCGGAGGCCGCGGTGTCGAGCCGGGCGGCGAGCACGACGTGCGTGGCGGCCAGGTCGGCGCGGAGCCGCCGGGCGCGGTCGCCCAGCAGGCGCGGGTCGCGGTCGCGGGCGTCGAGCAGGTCGTCGAGCAGCTCGCCGCGGACGCGCTGTTCGGCCTCGGCGGCGGAGCGCCGGGCGAGCAACAGCAGGGAGGTGACCATCGCCGCCCGCTCCAGGGTGAGCTGGTCGACGGGGTCGAGTCCGGGGTGGCCGCGCAGGACCAGGGCGCCGAGCAGTTCGTCGCCGGCGGCGACGGCGGCGATCCAGTCGTCCTCGTGCCGCACCGCGTGTCCCTCGGCGCGCGACACCTCCAGAGCCTTCGCCGGCGCCGATCTCTCCTCGGTGAACTCGACGGTGCCGTCCAGGACCTGGGAGACGGCGGCGGCCACGTCGTGCACCCCGCCGCCGCGCAGGACCAGCTCGGTGAGCCGGTCGTGGACGTCGGAGGCGCGTTCGATGACGGCGCTGCGGTCCCCGATGATCTCGTTGGCCCGCTCCAGGCCGGCGAGGGCCGAGCGGGTCTCGGCGAGCAGGTTGGCGGTGTCGATGGCGGCTGCCGCGAGGGCGGCGAAGGAACCGAGCAGGGCGATCTGCTCGCGCTCGAAGACCCGGGCCCGCCGGTCCGCGGCGAAGAGCACGCCGATGACGTGGTGGCCGAGCATGAGGGGGACGCCGAGGATGGCGACCAGGCCCTCGTCGCTCACGCCCGCGTCGATGGTGCGGGTGTGCTGGAAGCGGGCGTCCTTGAAGTAGTCGTCGGTGACGTAGGGCCGGGCGGTCTGGGCGACGAGGCCGCCGAGCCCCTCCCCCATGCCGAGCCGCAGCTGCTGGAAGCGGGCGGCGACCGAGCCCTCGGTGACCCGCATGTAGGTGTCGCCGCGGGCCGCGTCGTGGAGACTGAGGTAGGTCACGTCGGTGCCGAGCAGGGACCGGGCCCGCTGCACGATGGCCCGCAGCACCGCGTCCAGGTCGCGCAGCCCGGCGAGGTCGTGGGCCGTCTCGAACAGCGCGGACAGCTCCGCCTCCCGCCTGCGCCGGCCCTCCAGCTCGGAGCGCACGCGCAGCGCGAGGTGCTTGGCCCGGTCGAGCGCGTCGATCCGGTCTGCCGGTCCTCCCTCGGCGCGGGCGAGCAGTACCGGCTGCTCGTAGGCGTCGGCGGACGCGCCCCGGGCCAGCAGCTCCAGGAACGGCGTCTCCACGGCGGCGGACGCCGGGACGGCGGCGTCGCCGGCCGGCGCTCCGGCGTCGTCGGCCGGGCGTTCGGTGGACTGCAGGTGATCTCGGGACATGCTCACAGGATTCCCCATCGCCCGGTCGTCCCGGCAGCCTTGTGGACAACCCCGTCCACAGGGGCCGCCGCCGGGCCGGCCGGTGCGCGGGCCGGGACCGGGCTCAGTGCGCCGTCCAGCCGCCGTCCAGCACGAGTGAGGTGCCGGTGACGAAGGACGCCTGCGGCCCGCACAGGTACGCGACCGCCTCGGCGACCTCGTCCGGTTCGATCAGCCGCCGCACCGCGCTGTCCTGGAGCAGCACGTCGGTGAGCACCTGCTCCTCGGGGATGCCGTGGGCCCGGGCCTGGTCGGCGATCTGCCGCTCGACGAGCGGGGTGCGCACGTAGGAGGGGTTCACGCAGTTCGAGGTGACGCCGTGGGCGGCGCCTTCGAGGGCCGCGGTCTTGGACAGACCCTCCAGGCCGTGCTTGGCGGCGACATAGGCCGACTTGTAGGCGGAGGCGCGCAGGCCGTGCACGGAGGAGATGTTGACGATGCGGCCCCAGCCCTGCCCGTACATGTGGGGCAGGGCGCCGCGGATCAGGCGGAAGGGCGCCTCCAGCATCACGGTGAGCACCGTGTGGAAGACGTCCGGGGGGAACTCCTCGATGGGCCGCACCAGCTGGATCCCGGCGTTGTTGACCAGGAGGTCGGTGCCGGCGGCGGCCCGTTCGGCGGCGTCCAGGTCGGTCAGGTCCAGGACCTGGGGCAGGACGCTGCCCGCGAGGTCGGTGCTGCTCTCGGCGAGCGCGTCCAGCCCGGCCGCGTCCCGGTCGACCGCTCTGACCCGGGCCCCGGCGGCGGCCAGGCGCAGGGCGCAGGCACGGCCGATGCCCCCGGCGGCGCCGGTGACGAGGGCGGTGCGGCCGTCGAGGTCGAGCGTGGAGGCGTGGGGGGCCGGGAGGACGCTGGGCGAGGTCATGTCCCCGACCCTAGGCAGCGCCCGCCCCGCTCCCCATGTGGGCACGCCCCATACTTCAGTAGGGGGCAGTGGGGTCGAACCATGTGGGTGCGTCGGACAGCGCCTGCTTGATCCTGACCTGCCCGAACTCCCCCAGCTCCGGCAGCGCGTCCACGGCGAACCAGCCCACCTCCAGCGACTCGTCGTCGTTGACCCGGGCCTCACCCCCCACGGCCCGGCAGCGGAAGGTGACGTCCATGAACTGGCAGACGTCCCCGTTGTCGTAGGTCACCGGGCTCAGCGCCTGGACGAGGACCAGCCGCTCGACGACGCACCGGACGGCGGTCTCCTCCTCCACCTCGCGCATCGCGCAGGCGGCGGGCTGCTCGCCGGGGTCGGGGATGCCTCCGATCAGTGACCATCGCCCGTTGTCCGACCGTCGGCCCAGGAGCACCCGCCCCTCGTCGTCGAAGACGACGGCGGTGACTCCGGGGAGCCAGAGCAGTTGCTGTCCGGCGGTGGTGCGCAGGTCGCGGATGAAGTCGGGAGTAGCCATGCGGACGACCCTAACGGGCCACGCCGGCCACTCCCGGCGGTGTCACGGGGCGTGCGACGGGCGTACGGCTACACGGCACGGGCGCGTCGCCCGCGCACACCGGCGCCGACGGCCCAGCCCAGCCCGCCCGCCGCGACCAGCACGAGAGCGGTCTCGGGAAGTACGCCCAGCCGGGTGGCCGGGGTCTCGGAGGAGCGCAGGGGAACCTCCTGGACCAGGGAGTCCGCGACGAACATGCCGGTCTTCTGGGTGATCCGGCCGTCCGGCATGATGATCGCGCTGACGCCGCTGGTCACCGGGACCGTGACGGTCCGGCTGTGCTCGACCGCGCGGACGCGGGACATGGCGAGCTGCTGGTAGGTCATCTCGCTGCGGTCGAAGGTCGCGTTGTTGCTGGGTACGGAGATCATCTGGGCGCCGTCGGTGACCTCGGAGCGCACCGCCCAGTCGAAGGCGGCTTCGTAGCAGGTGACCAGGCCGACCTCGGTGCCCGCCATGGAGAAGACGCCGGGCTCGGTGCCCCTGCTGAAGTCCCGGCTGACCATGGAGGTCCAGTCGTCGTTGATCGCCCCGATGAGCGAGCGCAGCGGCAGGTACTCGCCGAAGGGCTGGATCTGGCGCTTGTCGTAGGTGTCGACGGGGCCCTTGTCGGGGTCCCAGAGGATCTGCTCGTTGAGGAGCTTGCCGTCCCGGTCGACGACGCCGCCGACCGAGACGGGCGCGCCGATCGCCTTGGCGGCCCGGTCGATGACCATGCGCGCGTCGGTGTTGGCGAAGGGGTCGATGTCGGAGGAGTTCTCCGGCCAGAGCACGAAGTCGGGGCGGTCCACCCGGCCCGCCCGTACCTCGGCGGCGAGGCGTTCCGTTTCCCGCGCGTGGTAGTCGAGTACGGCCCGCCGCTGCGCGTTGAAGTCGAGGCCCGCGCGCGGCACGTTGCCCTGGATCACCGCCACGGTCGCGGTGCCGTCCTCCGCCTCGTCGCTGACCAGCGGGCGGGCGGCGACGGCGGCCACGACCGGGACGGCCACGGCGACGAGGGCGACCGCCGCGGCGCCGCGCCGTACCTCGCCGGCCCGGCGCGCCCGGACGGCGAGACGCACCGCCTCGCAGAGGCCGAAGCCGCACAGGACGACCGCGAACCCGAGCACCGGCGTACCGCCGAGCGCGGCGAGAGGCAGGAACACGCCGTCCGCCTGGCCGAACGCGACCTTGCCCCAGGGGAACCCCTCGAAGGGCACACGCGCGCGTACGGCCTCCCCCGCGATCCACAGCGCCGCCGCCCACACGGGCCATCCCGGCAGCTTCGACACCGCGGCGACACCCGCGCCGACCAGCGCGACGAAGAGCGCCTCGATCGCCACCAGGGCGAGCCAGGGGGCGGGGCCGACCTCCACACCGGTCCACACCAGCAGCGGCAGCAGGAAGCCGAGGCCGAAGAGGTAGCCGAGGCCCAGGCCCGCCTTCCAGCCGCGGCCGCGCAGCACCCCGCCGAAGACGGCGAAGGCGGGCAGGGCCAGCCACCACAGGGTGCGTGGCGGGAAGCTGACGTAGAGCAGTACTCCGGAGAGCGCGGCTGCGGCGGCCGGGAGGAGGCGCAGGAGCCGTGCGCTGAGCCGGGAGGCGGGCACGGGCTGCGGCTGCGTCCGGTCCGGCTCGCCGACGGAGGTTGCGGTGGCTGTCACCCCCCGGAGTGTACGGCGGGTGACCGAACCCCCGACAGCACGGTCCGCGGCGCCGGGCGGACGGCCCGCACACGGCCGTCGGGTGGCCGACGGCCGATGCCGTCTCGTTTCGGCACAACCGGGCGCCGAGCCGTCCACACTTCGCCGACCAGCCGTTACGGTGTGTCCGAGCCTCGGTCGCCGGGCGGGCGGCGGGGCCCGTCAGGTC
>NZ_QHJH01000170.1 GCF_003947455.1 Streptomyces sp. WAC 04229
GGTGGGGTTCGAGGGGGTGGAGGGGTTCGTCATCTCTGCTCCCGGGGTCTGCCGTGGGTGTCGTGGCGGTATGACCCGGGGCGGGACAGAGATGTGACAGGGCCGGGGAAGAAATCTTCCCCGGCCCTGTCAATGCGTCGGCCGACCGGTCAGATCGTCGCCGTGTCGATCACGAACCGGTACCGCACGTCACTCGCCTGCACCCGCTCGTACGCCTCGTTGACCTCGGACGCGGCGATCAGCTCGATCTCCGCGCCGATGCCGTGCTCCGCGCAGAAGTCCAGCATCTCCTGGGTCTCGGCAATGCCGCCGATCATGGAACCGGAGAGGGACTTTCCGCCGCCGAGCAGCGCGAACAGGTTGAGGGAGACCGGCTCCTCGGGCGCGCCGACGTTGGCCAGCGTGCCCTCCGTCTTCAGCAGGCCCAGGTAGGCGCCGAGGTCGAGCGGGGCGGAGACCGTGGAGACGATCAGGTCGAAGCTGCCCGCCAGTTCCTCGAAGGTGGCCGGGTCGCTGGTGGCGTAGTAGTGGTCGGCGCCCAGCTTCAGTCCGTCGTCCTTCTTGCGCAGCGACTGCGACAGCACGGTCACCTCGGCGCCCATGGCGTGCGCGAGCTTGACGGCCATGTGGCCGAGACCGCCCAGGCCGACGACGGCGACCTTCTTGCCGGGGCCCGCGTTCCAGCGCCGGAGCGGCGAGTACGTGGTGATGCCGGCGCACAGCAGGGGCGCGGCCTCGTCCAGGGAGATGCCCTCGGGGATGCCGAGGACGAAGTTCTCGTCGACGACGACCTTCTGCGAGTAGCCGCCGTAGGTGACCTCGCCGTCCTTGCCGATGCCGTTGTACGTCATCACGTTGCCGCCCGTGCAGTACTGCTCGCGGCCGGCCTTGCAGTTCTCGCACTCGCGGCAGGAGTCGACCATGCAGCCGACGCCCACCCGGTCGCCGACGGCGAACTTCGTGACGCCGGGGCCGACCTCGGAGACGATGCCCGCGATCTCGTGGCCGGGGACCATCGGGAAGATGGCCTCGCCCCAGCCCTCCTGGACCTGGTGGATGTCGGAGTGGCAGATGCCGGCGAACTTGATGTCGATCAGGACGTCGTGTTCCCGCACCTCGCGCCGCTCGATGGTGGTGCGCTCCAGCGGCGCCTTGGCGGCGGGTGCTGCGTACGCGGCGACAGTGGTCATGCCGGGTTCTCCGGGATTCTCTCGTCTTCGTCTGGGGATACCTCCACCCTGCCTGCGGCCCGCGAAGTCACCCAGACCACGCTTTTGCGTACGTCCAGCGTGCGTACCACTGACGGGGACAGGCTCACGGACGTACGACCGGGAATACGTCGGGCGATACTGGACACCATGGATGGACAGCTTGACCGGCGAGCCGAACTGAGCGAGTTCCTGCGCACCCGGCGGGCCCGGCTGAAGCCGGAGGACGTGGGCCTGGAGTCGTTCGGGCGGCACCGCCGGGTCCCCGGCCTGCGGCGGGAGGAGCTGGCGCAGCTGGCCGGGGTGTCGGTGGCGTACTACACCCGTCTCGAGCAGGGCAACGGACAGAACGTGTCGGCGGAGGTGCTGGACGCGATCGCCCGGGCGCTGCGGCTGACCGACGCCGAGCAGGCCCACCTGACGCACCTCGCGAAGCCGAAGCAGCAGCGCAGGCGGACGTCGGGGGCGCGGGCCCAGCAGCCGTCGGTGCGGGTGGCGCTGCTCCAGCTGCTGGAGTCCATCGAGTCGGTGCCGGCGTACGTGTCGGGCCGGCGCTCCGAGATCCTCGCCTGGAACCGGATGGCCGCCGCCCTCTTCGGCGACTGGGGCAAGCTGCCGGCCCAGGAGCGGAACTGGGCGCGGCTGGTCTTCCTGAACCCGGAGTACCGCGAGCTGTTCGTGGACTGGGACCAGAAGGCGTACGACATGGTCAGCTTCCTGCGCATGGACGCGGGCCGGCACCCGGACGACCCGCGGCTGTCCGCGCTGGTGGGCGAGTTGTCCGTGAAGAGCGAGGAGTTCCGGCGGCTGTGGGCCACCCACGACGTCAAGGAGAAGAGCCACGGCGTCAAGCGGATGCGGCACCCGCTGGTCGGTGACCTGACCCTGTCCTTCGAGACCTTCCGCCTGGTCGACGACGACGAGCAGGCCTTCGTCACGTACCACGCCGAACCGGGCTCGCCCTCGGCGGACGCGCTGCGGCTGCTGGCGAGCTGGGGGACGGACGCGGCGGCCTCGCTGCCGACGTGACGAGCCGGGTATCCGGCGTACAGGTCAGCGGCCCCTGTGCGAAACTGCGCCGACCGTCGGTCATGATCGATCCGGCGTTCGAAAGGGGTTGGGGAACTATGCACAGACTTGGCCTGACTACGGCGGTCGTCACCATCCTGTGTATTGCCGACAGCCGGTTGCAGCGGGAGCGAGGGGACTCCCGGAGCCACCGCTGCGCACTGGAACTGGTGGGTTCCGTCACCGATGCCGTCGCCGGTCACACCGTGAGCGCGCCCCGGCTCAGCGCGGCGACGAAGGGCGCCCAGGCGCGGGCGGTGAGGAGGAGAACGGGGCCGTCGCCTTCGCGGGAGACCTTGGAGTCCCGGACGGGGACGATCCCGGGGATGCCGTCGGCAACCTCGACGCAGTTGCCGCCATCGCCGTTGCTGTAGGTCGACTTGCGCCAGAGAGCGGCGCCGGGGAAATCGCTCGCCACCTCGACGCACTCCCCGCCGTCACCGTTGCTGTAGCTGCTCTTCGCCCAGAGCGCGTCACTCAAGTCGATCCGGTTGTACGCCATTTCGGTAATCCCCTGCCGCTGCCTCGATCCGGGCCAGGGACGTCTCCGGTGACAGTGCGACGGCCCTGAGCCGATCGTATGCCTTGCGGTACTGCTTCACGAGGGCCGGATCGTCGATGGTGTCCCCGCTGTAGGACGCCTCGGTGTAGACGAGCGGCGGCGCGTCCAGGAACGTCATGACCATGATGGAGGCGGCCATGAGGGGATACGCCCCGCACTTCCGCGGCACGATCTGCGGAGTGATCCGGCGCCGCCCGGCCAGCTCCACGATGCGGTCGAGCTGCGCGGCCATCTCCCCCGGCGGCACGATCGGATCGAGCAGCAGCGACTCGTGCAGGATGGCCCAGTATTCCGGAGTGGTGTGGTCTTCCTCGAAGAGGCGGGCCCGAGCCAGCCGGGCCTGCACCTTCTCCTCCACCCACTCGTCCACGGCCTGCGGGTGGGCGGCGCGTACGAGGGCCCGCGCGTAGGGGGCGGCCTGGAGCAGCCCGGGGAACGTACTGGGCGACCACAGCTCAATGGACTCGGCGTGCCGCTCCGCCTCCAGGGCCTTCTCGAAGTACGCGGCGTGCGGCCCCCGCCGCGCCTTCCGCACGTCCTCGCACCGCCGCTCGAAGAACCCGTCCGTCCCCAGCACCTGGTCCGCGTGCCGGGCCAGGTCGAACGGCATGCGCCGCTCGCCCCGTTCGATGTCGCTCAGGTGCGACTTGCCGTAGAAGCTGCCCTCCACCAGCGCCTCCAGCGACAGCCCGGCCCGTTCCCGCTGGTACCTCAACTCCTTGCCGTAGAAGGTCGGGACGCTCGTTGAGCCGTCGATGTCCTTGCGCTGTGCCATGGCCTTGCCTCTTCCGCACTCCGGGCTGCCGACGCGAAACCCCTTTCACGGTAGGGCGCCACACACCACTGTGTGAGCTGTTCGTCACAGAACGCACACGGAAAGGTGCCCGCCCATGACCCAGCCCTCGCCCTCCCCTCGTCCGAAGGACGACACGCCCCGTTGCGTGGAGGAACTCCGTGCCGCCCTCGCCCTCCACGGCATCACGCTCCCCTCCCTCACCGTGGACCTGCCGGCCTTCGCCGGGACGTACGCACCGGCCGTCGGCCTCGTGGCGCTCGGGAACTGCAACACCGCCACGGCTCGCGCTCTCACCGCCGCCCTCCGCAAGGCGGCTTCGTGACCGCCTTCGAACTCGGTCTGCTCGCCACCCCGAAGGCCGTGCCCGAGCTTCGGCACCTCTTGCGCCCCTACGGCTACGACGTCCGCCTCTGCGCGAGCGAGCTGCTGACCAACGTCCTCGACCACGTCGGCGAGGGCACACCCGTGACCGTTCGCGTGACCGTCACCGGCGGGGGCCACACGCGGGTGGAGGTCACCGACCCCGGCACTCGCGCCCTGCCCGTGCGCCTCCGGCCCACGGCCGACACCGACGAGTCCGGACGCGGGCTCGCCCTCATCGAGGCTCTGGCGCTGCGGTGGGGTGTGGAGCACGACCGGGGCCACAAGACGGTCTGGTGCGAGCTGGCGGGGGAGACACCGCCCTCCACCGTTCAGGAGCCGTCGGTTCCGGCCCGTAGTTCGCGATAGGCATCAGTGATGTCGGCCAGGCGCAGGGTGGTGATGTCCTCCCGGGAGGGCGTGCCCGCACCACCATGAGCCTCGAAGACACGCAGATCGCGCAGCGTGGCCGCCCTCCGGCACAGTTCGCGTGCGAAACGGCCGTTGCCCAGCCGGTCGACCTCCCCGTCCTCGACGACACGGCCGCAGATGTCGTCCAGCACCCGCACCGCCTCCTCGGCCAGAACATCGCCCTGCGCCTCGACGATGTGCCGGGCGATCAGTGCCAACTCGGCCGCGGAGTACGAGGGGAAGTCGACCCTGCCGGTGAACCTGGAGCCGAGTCCGGGGTTGGTGGCCAGCAGCTCGGCCATCTCGTCCGGGTACCCGGCCAAGACCACCACGAGTCTGTCCCGATCGTCCTCCGCTCGCTTGAGCAGGACCTGAAGTGCCTCTTGTCCGAAGGCGTCGCCCCCGCTGTACCCGCTGTTGCAGAGGGCGTAGGCCTCGTCGACGAACAGCACCCCGTCTAGTGCCGAGTCGATCACCCTGGAGGTCTTCAGAGCGGTTTCCCCGAGGTGCTGTCCCACCAGGTCCACCCGCTGCGCCTCGACGACCTGCCCCTGCGCCAGCAGCCCCAGCCCGGCGAAAACCTTGCCGACGATGCGGGCGACGGTCGTCTTGCCTGTGCCGGGCGGTCCGGCGAACACCAGGTGCTGGGGTGCCGCCGTGGCCGGGAGCCCCTGCTCTCGCCGCAGGGTGGCCATGCGCAACTGGGCGGTCAGCCCCCGGATCTGTCGCTTGACCGGGTCGAGACCCACCATGTCGTCCAGCATCGACAGCGCCTCGGCCAGGGCTTCCTCCCTCGTCGCCGGTCCATCCGGCCCGTCGCCAGGCGCAGCAGGTACAGCGGGCTCGGCCGGAAGGGCGGGCACGGGATCGGGCGGCGGTGCGGACGGCCCGCTCACCGCCGTGGCAGGCTCGGCCGCCGGGGACGCAGCCCGGGCGCGGTCCGCGACATCGGCCAGGCCCGGGAAGCAGCGGTATGCGTACTGGAAGTAGCGCAGCGCCTCTTCGTCCCGATCGAGCCCTTCCATCGCAAGGCCCCGGACATAGGCCACCTCACCGTCGAACCGGCTCTCCGCGTCGAACTTCAAAGGCAGGGGTTGCAGCACGTTCAGAGCCTCATGGTGGACGCCCTGCTCCACGAGTGCTCGTGCCACGTAGAGTTGTGACTCGTCGCGGAGGAACCCGTCGGTGATGGACCGCGAGAAGGTGAGGACGAGCGGCCAGTCCCTCTTGAGGAAGGCGTACCTGGTGCAGATGAACCGGGTCTCGTCGCAGTCGAGAACGGCGGTTTCAAGTGACCGCCATGCCTCGTCGAGCCGCCTGTCGTCCAGCAGTCCGGCCATCACCGCGAGCCAGAGATCACGCTGTGTCTCCAGCCGGAAGGTGACGTAGCAGCCCAGCTGGAAACGGGACTTGAGAGTGGTTCCAAGTTTTCCGCGCAGGGATCCGAACGTCGCCGCACTGCGAGCCATCATGTCGACGGCCTCGGACTGACGGAAACCCGACGCGTGCAGTCCCAACCACGCGTCAGCGGCGGACGGATCGTGCTGCACCGCGGCCTCGAACAGCCGCGCGGCATGATCCGCACGGCCGTGCTGAAGCCACCTCACCGCCTCGGCCCAGGACTTCTCGCACTTCTTGACAGACAGCCAGGACGCGGAACTCTGGCGCACGTCTCTCCCCTCGGCAAACGTTCGCACGACTGAACCGGCGGTACGGATCCATCCTTTCACGCACCGCCGGTCCGGCTCCGGGCCGATGAGGACGCAGACTGTCCGCCGCACTGTCGGAGGGCGGCGGGTTGAGCCGAGGCGTTCTCCTTGACGGTGATGCGGCCCTTGCGGATGGTGGCCACGCGGGGGCCTTCTTCGCGATCGCCGAGTCGTGGGTGACCATCACGAACGTCGGGCCCAGCTCCTTCCACATGCGGTCGAGTACGTCCATGATCTCGTCGCGCGTCGACTCGTCGAGGTTGCCGGTGGGTTCGTCGGCCAGCAGTACCTTCGGCTGCTTCGCCAGCGCGCGGGCGATGGCGACGCGCTGCTGCTGGCCGCCGGACATCTCGCCGGGGAGGTGGGCGAGCCGCTCGCCGAGGCCGACGGAGGACAGCGCCTCGGCGGCCTGCTCGCGCCGCTGTTTGGCCTTGACGCCGAGCGGGACCAGCGCGGTCTCGACGTTCTCCTGCGCGGTGAGGGTCGGGATCAGGTTGAAGGACTGGAAGACGAAGCCGATGCTCTCGCTGCGCACCCGGGTCAGCCGGGCCTCGGGCAGCGCGGCCAGGTCGGTGCCGTCGAGGACGACCCGGCCGGAGCTGGGCCGGTCGAGGGCGCCCAGCATCTGGAGCAGCGTGGACTTGCCTCCGCCGGTGGGGCCCTGGATGACCAGGCGGTCGCCGTCGGCGATGGTCAGGTCGACGCCGTCGAGGGCGGTCACGGCGGCCTTGCCGCGGGTGTAGCGCTTGGTGACGCCGGTGAGTTCGTACATGGCGGGACTCCTGGAGTACGGGGAAGGTGGAGCTACTCGACGCGGCGCAGCGCGTCCGCGGGGCGCAGCCGGGAGGCGCGCCAGCCGCCGAAGCCACCGGCGACGAGGCCGCCCGCCACGGCGAGGGCGACCGCGAGGGCGATCGTGGTGACGCTGACGGGTGCGGTGAGCGCGATGTCCAGGGTCTTCGCGGCGGTCTGCCGGGCGGGACCGCCCGTGCCGCCGCCGAAGCCGCCGGGACCGGCCGCGCCCCCGCCCGTGCCGCCGCCGAGCTGGGCCTGGAGCGTCGGGCTGACGGCCGTCACGGCGTAGGCGCCCGCGACGCCCAGCGCGATGCCGAGGACGCCGCCGACCAGGCCGTTGACGACGGCCTCGCCGACCACCTGCCGGGTGACCCGGCCCGAGCGCCATCCCAGTGCCTTGAGCGTGCCGAACTCGCGCACCCGGCGGGAGACCGCCGAGGAGGTGAGCAGGCCGGCGACGAGGAAGGCGGCGACCAGCACCACGATCGACAGCCACTTGCCGACGCCGACGGCGAGGGAGGAGGCCGTGGACAGGGAGCCGGAGACGGTGTCGGCGAGGTCGGCGGAGGTGGTGACGGTGGTGTCCGCAATGTTCTTCTGGATGGCGGACTTGACGCCGTCGATCTTCTGCGAGTCGGTCGCCTGGACGTAGATCGTGGTGACCTTGTCCTTGGCGTCGCCCAGGGTCTGCGCCCGCTGGAGCGGCACGTAGAGGTCGGCCGCCGCGTCGCCGCTGTCGGCGGTGGCGATGCCGACGACCTCGAACTTCACGTCCTTCACGGTGACCGTGCTGCCGGTCTTGAGCTTCTTCTCCCTGGCGTAGGCGGAGTCGGCGACGGCGACCGCGGCGTCGGTCTCCGACTCCTCGAAGGTGCGGCCGCTGGTGATCGTGGAGGAGGTCAGCGGGCCGAGGGCGGGCTCGGTGACGTCGGTGCCGTAGACGGAGTAGCTGTTGACGTCGAAGTCGGCGCCGCCGCCCTGGACGCGGCCCTGCGGTGACTGCCCGCCGCCCGGACCGCCGCCCTGCCCTTGGCCCTCACCCTGGCCCTGGCCCTGGCCGCCGGAGCCGCCCTCCTGCTGGAACCGACCGCGGGTGAACTCTCCGCTGACCTTCACGACCTGGAGGCTCAGTCCGCCCACCGCGTCGGCGACACCGCTCTGGCCGGCGACCTCGCCGACGGTCGAGTCGGCCAGCGTCTGGAAGCCCTGCACCATGACGCGGTCGGTGCTCTGCTCCTCCTCGGAGCCGTCCTCCTGGGCGTCGAAGCGGAAGCGGGGGCGTTCACCGGTGGTGCCGGAGGAGGGCTCCGCGGCCTTGGTGACCGTCATGTCCGTGCCCAGTCCGTACAGGGACTGCAGGACCTTGTCCTGGGCCCGGCCCATGCCGGAGGAGACGGAGTCGACGACGATGACCAGCGCGATGCCCAGCGCCAGGCCGGAGGCGACGACGAGGGCCGCCTTTCTGCGGCGGCGCAGCTCGCGCCTCAGGTAGGTGAAGAACATGGCCGAAAGGTAGGGACGGCCCGTGATGAAGGGATAAGGCTCGCGTAAGAGGAGGATGAGAAGGCGGGGGACGCCGAACGCCCGCCACCCCCAGGGGGGCGACGGGCGTCGGGGTGAAGTGGTGGTGGACCGCGCCGCGTCGGGCGGGGTCCGGCCGGACCGGCTCGGTCAGACCGCCGAACCGGCCTTCCACTGGGCCCAGTCCATGTTCCAGCCGTTGAGGCCGTTGTCCGGGGCGATGGTCTTGTCGCCGGTGTTCTGGACGACGACCACGTCACCGATGATCGAGTTGTCGAAGAACCACGAGCCCGGCGTGTTCGGGTCGTTGGCGCCCTTGGCGTCCTCCAGGCCCACGCAGCCGTGGCTGGTGTTGGCCTGGCCGAAGATGCCCTTGCCCCAGTAGTTGCCGTGGATGAAGGTGCCGGAGGTGCTCAGCCGCATGGCGTGGGGCACGTCCTTGATGTCGTACTCGCCCTTGCCGTCGTCGTCGGTGAAGCCGACGGTCGAGCCGTCCATCCGGGTCTCCTTGAACTTCTCGGAGATCACCATCTCGCCCTCGTAGGTCTTGTTGTCGGGCGAACCGGCGGAGATCGGGATGGTCTTGACCGTCTTGCCGTCCTGCGTGACCTTCATCTGCTTGGTCTTGGCGTCGACGTACGAGACCTGGTTGCGGCCGATCTTGAAGGTGACCGTCTTCTGCTGCACGCCGTAGACGCCGTCGGCGCCCTCGACCCCGTCGAGCGCCAGCTTGAGGGTGACGGTCGAGTTCTCCGTCCAGTACTTCTCCGGGCGGCAGTCCATGCGCTGGGTGCTGAACCAGTGGCAGGCGACTTCCTGGCCGCTGCTGGTGTTGACCGTGATGCCCTTCTGGACGGCGGCCTTGTCGGTGATCTCCTTGTCGAAGTTGATCGACACGGGCATCCCGACGCCGACGGTCTTGCCGTCGTCCGGCGTGAAGGTGCCGATGAAGCTGTTCTCCGGGGAGACCGTGGTGAACGACGCGTTCTCGTGGGCGGCGCGGCCGTCGGAGTCCTCGGCGGTCGCCGTGATCTGGTACTTGGTGGCCCGCTCCAGCTGACCGCTGGGCTTCCAGCTGGTCTTGTCGGCGGATATCTCGCCCTCGACGGCGGTGCCGTCGGCGGCGGTCATCTTCACCTCCGTGAGCGTGCCCTTGCTCACGGTGACGCCGGTGCCGTTGTTGATGGAGGCGCCGTCCGAGCCGCCCTTCGGGGTGATCTTGATCTGGGCCTCGGACGTCTTCTTGGCCGCTGCCTCGTCCACCTCGGCCTGCGAGGTCTTCCCGTCCCCACCGGAGGTGTCGGCGTCGCCGCTGGAACATGCAGAGAGCACCAGCACACCGCCGAGCAGTGCGGACGCGGCCGCCAGGCCCTTGCGCCGCTTACCGTCCGTCATCACACGCTTCTCCATCGTTGCCGATTCCCGAAACCCCGAGATACCCCGTCAATAACTTTCAACGCTACGACCGGTTCGTCCCGTTCCACATCGCTCGCAGGTGTGGGTCACGCCACGTTTACCCATCAGGGCGGGGTGCGGGGTCGGTCAGTGCGCACTTTGAGACGACGAAACCCCGGGTGGCGGTTGCCACCCGGGGTCACGAATTTCCCCACGCGGCCTCAGCCGACCCTCAATTCGTCGTCCTCCGGGTCGTTCTCGTCGTCATCATCCTCGTGCAGGTCCCACTCGGGCGAGTCGGGGTCGTAGTCGATCTGCTCACTGCTCCAGGAGGCCTGCTGGAGCTCGACCCCCGGTACCCCGCCGACCAGGTCGAACGGGTCGACGAGATGAGCCAGGGCCTCGGCGGTGTCCTCCGTCACAGCACGCTCGGACCGGGTGCGTTCCGCGTCCGGCAGGTCCGCGTCGTCGGCGAGGCTCTGCAGCGCGGCCCCGGTGAGGGCCTCCTCGTCGTCGATCTCGACGACGAGCTCGACGCGAATACGGACGAACCGGGATGTCTCTGGAGTGGTCATGCCCGGAGCGTAAGGCCGACCGCTCCCGTGACTTTCCTGTGACCCGCGCCTTTCACTAACATCTGCCCACACGGCCAATTCGCCAGCGCCACAAGGGGATCGATATTCCGTGTCATCCGCTCGCCGTCCGTTGCTGACCGCCGCCGCCGCGGGGGGCCTCCTGTGCGCCCTGTGGTTCGTCCCGTCGGCGAACGCGACACCCGAGACACCCGCGTTCGAGTCCGCGGCCGCGACCCCGTCTCCGCAGGTCACCGCACAGGCCAGAGCCGCGTCCACGGACACGGCGGCCACCACGGCCACCGACGGGGGCACGACCCGCCTGGCCGACACCGGCAGCTTCGACAGCACCCCGTACGTCATCGGCGGCGCCCTGTGCCTCGGGCTCGGCGCCGGCTTCGTCGGCTACTCGGTGCGCCGGGAACGCCTCGATTTTTGAGAGACTTTGACGTTCTTTTGTCTTTCTTGACCGCTACGGCTTGATCCCAAGGGTCGATCGCAGCGGTTGATCGCCACGCGTGAGGGGCCCTGTCCTCGGACAGGGCCCCTCACGCGTGTCCGGGCCCCGTCGGCTAGCGCAGCGGTCCGGTCACCGACTCCGCCGCCGCGACCAGGTGCCCGGCCCGCACGAAGGCGTCCGCCGCGGCGAGGTCCGGCGCCAGGTAGCGGTCCGGTCCGGGCCCCTCGACCCCGGCGGCCCGTACGGCGTCGATGACGGCCCGCGAGGCCGGGGCGGGGGCCAGGCCCTCGCGGAGCTGAATCGCGCGGGTGGCGGCGTACAGCTCGACAGCGATCACGCGGGCCAGGTTGTCGACGGCCGTGCGCAGCTTGCGCGCCGCCGACCAGCCCATGGAGACGTGGTCCTCCTGCATCGCGGAGGACGGGATCGAGTCGGCCGAGGCCGGTACGGCGAGCCGCTTCAGCTCGCCGACCAGGGCCGCCTGCGTGTACTGGGCGATCATCAGCCCGGAGTCGACGCCCGCGTCGTCGGCGAGGAAGGGCGGCAGGCCGTGGCTGCGGTTCTTGTCGAGCAGCCGGTCGGTGCGCCGCTCGGCGATGGACCCGAGGTCGGCGACGGCCACGGCGAGGAAGTCCAGGACGTAGGCGACCGGGGCGCCGTGGAAGTTGCCGTTGGACTCCACCCGTCCGTCGGGCAGCACCACGGGGTTGTCCACGGCCGCCGCCAGCTCGCGCTCGGCGACCAGCGTCGCGTGGGCCATGGTGTCGCGTCCGGCACCCGCGACCTGCGGGGCGCACCGCACCGAGTAGGCGTCCTGGACGCGGGGGGCGTCGTCCTGGTGGTGTCCGGTCAGGCCCGAGCCGTCGAGCACGGCGAGCATGTTGGCGGCGCTGGCGGCCTGCCCG
The DNA here is from genome assembly GCF_003947455.1 of Streptomyces sp. WAC 04229. Lineage (GTDB taxonomy): Bacteria > Actinomycetota > Actinomycetes > Streptomycetales > Streptomycetaceae > Streptomyces. The sequence goes on from NZ_QHJH01000170.1 coordinate 11,763, forward strand.
GGGTGCGGGCGGATGGCGTGCAGCTCGGGGGCGAGCACCTTGTCGGTGCCGAGCAGGGCCTCCATGGTCAGCGCGGCGGTGACGTCGGCGGACTTGTAGAGGGTGTCGAGGTCGGCGAGGGCCATGACCAGCATGCCGAGCATGCCGTCGGTGCCGTTGAGGAGGGCGAGGCCCTCCTTCTCGCGCAGCTCGACCGGCGTGATCCCGTGCTCGGCGAGCAGTTCACCGGCCGGGCGCACGGTGCCGTCGGGGCCCTCGGCGTCCCCCTCGCCCATCAGGGTCAGCGCGCAGTGCGACAGCGGCGCGAGGTCGCCGGAGCAGCCCAGGGAGCCGTACTCGTGCACGACCGGGGTGATCCCGGCGTTCAGCACGTCGGCCATGGTCCGCGCCACCTCCGGGCGGACGCCGGTCCGGCCGGAGCAGACGGTCTTCAGCCGCAGGAACATCAGCGCGCGGACCACCTCGCGCTCGACCCGCGGGCCCATCCCGGCGGCGTGCGAGCGGACGATGTTGCGCTGGAGCTGTGCCCGCAGTTCCGGGCTGATGTGCCGGGTCGCCAGGGCGCCGAAGCCGGTGCTCACCCCGTAGACGGGTTCCGGCTTGGCGGCCAGCGCGTCCACGATGTCGCGGGCCGCGGCCAGGGCCGCCACGGCCTCGTCGGAGAGCTCGACCCGGGCGCCGGCGCGCGCCACAGCGAGAACGTCGGACGCGGTCACCCCGGACGTCCCCACCACCACAGTGTGCATATCCATATTCAGGAGCGTACGCAGTGAATTCCTTGATGTCACGAGGGGACGACGAGGGGATGCGTCACCATCGGGCAGCGGTTTCACCCCTTACCGACCGCACCCCTTACGGAGGTGACCCCCGCGCGGGACCCCGCCCTACGGTGAGTGCCGCCCCCGGAAGCGCCGACGCTCCCCTCCCTCCTCCCGGGACGGCTCGTCGGCGAGCCGTACGACGGGGTCGTCCGGTCCCTCGCGGCCCGCGACGACCGGTCCCGCCGACCGCTCGGCCTTGGCGCGGTACTGGGCGGCGTCGGCAAGCCGGAACAGCCGGCGGGCGGAGCGCACCGGCCCGACCTCGTCCTCCGTGGACGCGACCCCGCAGGCCACCCCGTCGCCCAGCTCCAGCTCGGCCGCCCGGCGGCACAGCTCCTCGGCGGCCTTGACCACCTCGTCGGCCGAGGGCCCGACCGCGAGCAGGCAGAACTCGTCCCCGCCGAGCCGCGCGGCCAGCGCCCCCGGCAGCATCGCCCCGCACAGCGACAGCACCGACCCGAACCGCTCCAGGAGCCGGTCGCCGACGGCGTGCCCGTGCGTGTCGTTCACCCGCTTGAGGCCGTTCAGGTCGCAGACGACGAGGCTGACGACCACGTCGTCCCTGCGGTGCCGCTCGACGGCCTCGTCCAGCGCCGCGTCCACGGCGCGGCGGTTGGCCAGCCCGGTGAGCGCGTCGGTGTACGCGAGGCGCCGGACCTCCTCGAGGCGCTCGGCCTGCGCGATCCCGGCGGCCACGACCGAGGCCAGCACGGTGGCGAAGTCGGCGTCGGGCCGCGCGAAGACCGGGTCCCCCACGGGGCGGGCCACGTACAGCTCGCCCCAGGCGCGGCCGTGCAGCACGATCGGGGCGACGACGCAGCAGCCGCGCCCCCGGCGGCGCAGCGCGGCGACGCGCTGATGGACGTACCCCGGCCGCCCGGCGGCGGGCCCCTCGGCCGTCTCCACCCAGGCGTCGGGCTCACCGCCGCCGGCCCAGCGCTCGTGCAGGAACTCGGTGATCTCCGCGAACTGGTGCACCGGGTAGGACTCGTCCTCCGGGAACTCCTCCTCGCCCTCGGCCCGCCTGCCCACGTTCACCAGGACGCGGAGCCGGCCCAACTCCCGCTCCCACACCGACAGCGCGGCGAAGCTGCCGCCCAGCGCCAGACACGCACCGGCCGCCGCCGCCCGCCACGCCTCGCGGGAGCTGTGCGCGGCGGCCATGCCCTGTGCCAGTGCCACCACCGCGGCCAGCCGTCTGTCCTCACCCATCACTCCAGGCTAGGGAGATTCAGCACGAAATGTGACTCAAGCAGGGCGAACGGGGCGCATGCGGCCCGCGTGCTACTCCCCCGGCCACCGCGGCGCCCGCTTCTCGTTGAACGCCGCCACTCCCTCCGCGCGGTCACCCGAGAACGCCACCGCGCGCCACGCCGCGTCCTCGACCTCGAGCCCCGTCCGCAGGTCCAGTCCGTGTCCGAGCCGCAGCGCCCGCTTGGCCGCCCGCAGCCCCACGGGCGAGTTCGCGGCCATCCGGGACGCCAGCTCCAGCGCCTCCTCCCGGTCCCGCCCCTCGTCCACCAGCTGGTCCACCAGCCCCAGCTCGCGCGCCTCCGCCGCCTCCACCCGCCGCGCCGTGAACACCAGCTCGGCGGCGCGCGCCGCCCCCACCCGGCGCGGCAGCAGCTGCGTACCGCCGCCGCCCGGGATGACCCCGACGGACACCTCGGGCAGGCCCACGACCGCCGTGGGGTCGGCCACGATCACGTCGCAGGAGAGCGCCAGCTCGAAACCGCCGCCCAGCGCGAAGCCGTGCACGGCCGCGATCGTCGGCACCGGCAGCTCCAGCACCGAGGTGTACGCGCCCCGGGTCACCGGGCGCTGGCGCAGCAGGTCGGCGTCGGAGAAGGAGTTGCGCTCCTTCAGGTCGGCACCGACGCAGAACGCCCGCTCGTGGGTCGAGGTCAGCACCACCGCCCGCACCCCGCGGTCCCCGGCGAGCGCCGCGCACGCCTCGGCGACGGAGCGGGCCATCGCGGTCGAGACGGCGTTCATGGCCTTCGGCCGGTCGAGCGCGAGCTCCGCGACATGCCCGTCCCCGTGCCGCCGCACCAGGACGAAATCTCCGAACCGCTCCTCGCTCATGACATCCTCCGGTTAACGCGTGTTAACAGCCGACCGTCCGATCATCGCAGGCATGCCCGCGCGACGGAAGGCCGGACCCGCCCCGCCCCCGCGCCACGCCGTCCACCCGTTCGGGTGACATCCGGCCGACCGTCGTACCGGGACCGCCGGCACCCCGTAGCGTCGCCCCGCCACGGCGCGGCGGGGGCCCGTGGCACCGGGGAGGGATCATGACGACGACCGGCACACCGACAGGACGGGCGCACCCCTGGGGCCGCCGGGGCCGACACCGCCGGCCGCGGCCCCGCAAGGTGCTGCTGGCCGCGGGCGGCCTGGCGTTCGCGGCCGGCGCCCTGAGCCTGGTACGCCTGCTGCCCGAGCCGGGCGGCGACGCGGGTGGCTACGGCGCCGAGGCCGCGCCGCGCGTGGACCCGGGCGGGGGCGAGGAGACCGCGACGGACCGGGCGGGGACACCGGGCGCCGCGCGTCCCGCCGGTCCGGTCGACGTGAGCCCCTCGGCGACGTCCGCCATGGGTGGCCTGAGCGGCTCCGCGGCGGGCGGTCCGATACCGGCTCCGTCCACGCCCCGCCCCGCGGCCTCGTCCTCGTCGGCGTCCTCCGGTACGACGACCGTCCCCGACGCTCCGGACCCGCCCGAAGACCGCGCCGACGCCGGCGCCACGGCCGCGCCGCACACTCCACGGCCGCCGGGCTCCACCCACGCCCCACGGCCCCCGCGCTCCGACGC
>NZ_QHJH01000171.1 GCF_003947455.1 Streptomyces sp. WAC 04229
AACCGCCTGAAGCAGTGGCGCGGCATCGCCACCCGCTACGAGAAGACCGCGACCATCTACCTCGCCGGACTCCACATCGCGGGCATCTTCCTCTGGTCCGCCCGCTGATCCAAACGAAACCCCCTAGCACGTACATACAAGGTTCATGCCCTGCCGGTCGGGCCCCGACCGTAGGCTGTCGCTGGAGAAAGAGGGGGAGACGATGACTGACGACCGCAAGGACATCGTTCCGGTGTGGACGCTGGCGACCGGTGATGTCCGGGTGCCCGCATTGGCCGGGGACGGGCCCATGACGGCTGAGCGTCTGGCTGAACTGCGCGGGGCGCTGGCCGCCCTGGCCGACGAGCCGATCGCCACGCTTGAGGTACATCCGCTGCCCGACAAGCTCGACCGTGGCCGGGGCATCTCGCTCGATGCCGCGAGCCCCTTGGCGCAGCACCTCTCGCAGCTCATCACACAATCAGCGCGGAGTTCCTCGTCGGCTACGGCGACAGTGGCCGGCGAAGGCCTCTACCGCATGGTGATTCCGGCGAAGCTCGCCGCCCAGGTCGGTCAGGGCTGTCTTAGCCCGATGGTGGCGAAGGGCACGTCCAGTGCCATCCGAAGTGCGCTGGTGGACTCGTCGGGAAGAATCGCCGGTGCCGTGACGTTCGTGCCGGCCGGCCAAGCGGCAACGGCGGGCGCGGTCGGTGGAGCCGGTGCGACCGCGGGCGTGGCGGTCGGCGGCACTGCGATGCTCACCGTGGCCGCGCCGCTCGTCCTCATGGCCGTGGCGGTGGGGGTGAGCGCGCATGCGGACGGCAAGCGCCAGCAGGCAATCGAGCACATCACGGAGATGCTGGAGCAACTGCAGGAGCAGGAACTCGAACAAGAGCACAGCACACTCGACGGCTGCCGGGACGCCATCGACAAGGCCACCGCCATCCTGCTCGACCAGGGCAGGCCCGGGGTGTCGCTGGGTCTGGACTCGGCAGTGCACGCCATCAACTCTGCGCTGGGCGCCGTCGATCGCCGCCTTGCCAAGTGGCAGAGCGCACTCGACAAGCTGCCCGAGGGACAAGCCGTCGATCTCGGCACGCTGACCAAGTCGTTCCCCGGCATCGACGACGGTGGCGGCATCTTCCGCGCCCACCTGGAACTCGCCACTCTCGCCATCGCGCTCAAGCGGAGAGTCGTCGTCCTGCAGGCCGTCGAGCACGCGCAGAGCGACCCCAACAACCTGTTCGAGAGCTTCACCCGCGTCCTCAAGCGCGACCAGCAGCGCCTCGACACACTGGAGTCGAGCCTTGCCGGCGTTCTGGTCCGCCTGTCGGCACTGGAACTGACCCGCCCTCAGGGACGCCGGCCCGTCTTCACGAACGCTGAAGTCGACCGCCTGATGCGCGCGGCCCACCGGATCCGTCAGCTGGGCGACGGCGTCGCGGTCGACAGCCGCGCGACGGACGTGGCGATCGAAATCGCCCGTGACGAGGAGGGTTCCGTGACCGTGTTCCCCGCGCTGCCCGCGTCGGCGTGAACGCACGCGCGCACCTCGTTTGCGCGGTGGCTTGTTCATTGGCGGTCGGTGGCCTGGAACTCCATCCACTCGACTCCCGGGACGGTGAAGCGTGAGCCGGTGTTCACCGCAGCGATTCCTTCGAACTCACCGTCCGTGCCCGGAGCCCCAAGAGCCCAAGGTGTCGCGATCCGCCACGCGCTCTGAAGGACATCGAGGAGTGCGGCATCCGGACCAACCGACCCGAGTGGTGAGACCAGACGCAATTCGGCAAGCTCGGGGTACTTCCAGTACCGCTCGTAGGTGTCGAGCCTCAGGGGCCTGTCCAGCCGAGCCGCGAGCCGACCGACCACGCGCTCGGCCCCGCGGCGGTCGTTGACGCGTGCGTAGCAACGCCACCGGATCGTCTCGAACATTCGGCTGCTCGCCACGACTCACCCCTTGACCGTCCACGTCACCGAGTTCGACGTGGTCCCCCGCACCTTCGCGCTCCGCACCGCCATCGTCATGTCCACCACCTTTGCCGTCACCGTATGTGCGCGACGGCCCGACGGGACCCCGAGGGCCGCCGGTACGACCGACGTCCTGCCGCGGGCCTGCCTCGCCTCGCGGCCGTCGACGTACCAGCGGAGCTGGGGGCGGGCGAGGGTGCCGGCGGGAAGGGTGGCGAGGGAGACGGAGAGGCGGGCGAAGCGGGAGGTGCGGGTGGCGGGGTCGGCCAGCGGGGTGAGGGCGTTCGCCGAGCGGTAGAAGCCGGCGATCATCGCCTCGCGGCCGGGAAGGTTGAACTGGTCGGTGTTCAGCGAGCGCATGATGGAGTTGGCGGTGGGGCGGTAGATGCCGTACTCGTAGTAGTCGCCGCCTTCGAAGGTGTCGACGACGCCACCGCTCGGGTCGGCCTCTCCCAGCCAGTCGGCCCACTTGGCGCCCTGCGCGGCCATCCGGTCGGCGGTGAGCTTCGAGACGTTGGCCGCCGCCGGTTCGTCGCCCGGGTAGGCGCCGTAGCCGTCGTACTGGTACTCGTCGGCGAGGAGGCCGATGGAGTGGGCCATCTCGTGGGCCGCTATCAGGGTGGACTGGGCGTTGTCGGAGGAGAGGGTCGAGACGCCGTCGTAGCCGTAGTCGCCCGCGAGTCCGGAGTAGCCGGCGCCGCCGTACTTGGTGGAGTTGGAGACCACGATCACCAGGTCGGTCGCCGGGGCCTTGTCGGCGTAGGACTTGGTCTTGTCGAGGTCTACGCAGATCAGGCGTTCGATCTCGTCGCAGAAGAAGTACGAGCCGAGTGCGGTGTTCCTCGTCACGTCCTGTGTCGGGTCGCCCGTGACGCCCGAGTCCTGGGAGACCGCCTGCACCGCCCAGACGTTGAAGAGGCCCTCGTAGCTCTTGTACGGCTCGATGTCCGTCACCGCGTCCCACTTCGCGCGGGCGTCCTGGAGGAAGTCCTCCTGCTGTGCGGCGGTGTAGCCGTCGCCGATGATCGTCACGTCCAGGCGGTCGGCGGTCGGACCCGTCTCGGCGATCGGGACCACCTCGCCGTCCCCCACCCCAGTCCGCTGCCGGGAGGCCGGGGCCGACTGAGCGTGCGGGCTCGTCGCCGGGACGTCCGTGCGGGATCCCTCGCCCCTGGGGTCGGGGAAGTATTCGACGCCGACCCGGCCGCTCTCCTGCCTCGCCGTCGGTGCTTCGGCCGCGACGGCCACCGTGCCGGTCGCGGGCAGGAGGGCGGACAGGGCGAGGGCGGTCGCCGCCGCGGTTCCACGGATGCGTATGTGCACGGTGACAGGTCCCCACGACGACGACGGTGACGTAAGCGGTTGACGTAAGCAGGGATGTAAGTGTGCTTACGCGTCGGAGTTAAGTTAGAGGGCTGTTCCCTTTGCCGCAAGGGGTGTTGAGGATGTGGCGAGGTGTCAGCCGGATACCCGCAGCGCCTTCAGCAGCATCGGCAGCGACGCGTGCAACTCCCTCTCCCAGTAGGCCCATCCGTGGGTTCCCGGGCCGTAGAAGTTCGTCGTCACGTGCCTCGCGCCCACCCGCTTCAGCTCCGCTGCCAGTGCGTGGTTCTGGCGGTTGAAGTCGGCCTCCAGGGCGCTCGTGCTGCCCGGCGGGTCCAGGGGGCCCGTGGTGCCGTCGCCGCAGGACAGGTAGACCGGGATCGACTTGAGGCCCCGGGCGAGGTGGAAGGGGTCGTGGGACTGCCAGATGCGGCGTTGTGCCACGGGGTCGCCCCAGACGCGCAGCGGGTCGCCTCCCTGGCCGGCGAAGAAGCCCATGATGCGGTCGGTCGACTCGTCGTTGAGGAGGGGGTGCGCCGACGCCGAGTAGGCCGCCGTCGCCCTGAACATGCCGGGGTGCCGGGCCGCGTACGACAGGGCTCCCTGGCCGCCCATCGACAGGCCCGCCACCACGCGGTTGCCGCCGGCGCCCCAGTCACTTTCCAAGAGGCGGCGGAGTTCCACCGTGTGGAAGGTCTCCCAGGCCGGGTCGCCGCCCTTGCCGTGGTTCCACCAGTCGCTGTACCAGCCGTTCCAGCCCGCCTCGGGCATGACGACCAGCACGTCGCGCAGGCTGTCCGTCTGCGCCACGTCGGTCATCGCGGTCCACGACGTGTAGTCGCCGCAGCAGCCGTGCAGGAGCCAGAGCGTAGGCCAGTGTTGGCGGTGGTGCCGGTCGGAGGGCTTCCAGCCGTCGGGGGTGAGGAGGCGGACCTTGACGGTGCGGCCGCCCAGGGCCGTTGAGCGGACGGACAGGTCGAGCTGCCGGTTGGCGACCTGGGTGACGGCCACCACCTCCGCGCCGGGGCGGGAGGCGGCCGTCGCCCCTGCGGCCCGCGCGGCGGGGGCCGTCGGGGCCAGTGTCGCGAGCAGCACGATCAGGAGCAGTGCCGGGGCGAGGAACGCTCTGGCGCGCGGGCGGGGCGGGACGGTGGGCACGTTCGCGATCACGGCGGCTCCCTGGGGGTGGGTGGCTCTTCGTCGCGCTGTGGTGCGGGTCCTCGGACGTCTCACGGCTGTCTCACGGATGGCACACGGATGTTACGCGGGTGTCGCACGGACGTCAGTGGCCGTGCTTGCGGGTTGGCAGGATCAACGAGGCGTCTCCGACCGGGCGTTCGCCGGTCGCGTCGGACGGGGTGTTGATGACGGCGTCGTCCGTCACCATGGTCGTGGAGCCGCCGCCGTCCAGGTTGACCGCGTCGCGCAGGCCGAGCGACCTGGCGACCGCGGCGCTCTCGGGGATGCTCAGTCCGAGGGACCGGGTGCCGCGTCCGTCGGCGGTGACGAGTACGGTGCGGCCCGCTGCGTCCACGCCCGCCAGGGTGCGTGGGTTGCGTTTGTGCACCCAGCCGTAGTACCAGCTCGGATCGTCGGGGTGCACCATGCCGTCGGCGGCGGGGGTGACGTGGACACGGCCGTCGCGGACCAGTTCCGGGCCGGCGTTCACGATGTCGGTGCGGGGTGAGGGCTGGTACGGGCGGCCCCGGGCATCCAGCAGGGTCGTGTGCACGCGCAGGCGGTCGCCGACATGGGCCACGGCTGTCAGGTCCGCCACGCGCCGTCCCGTCGCCTGCACCGAACTGCCGCCCGGCGGGAGGGCCCCGCCCCGGGGTGAGCGGATCTCCACCACCCGGTCGTGCGCGTCCAGTACGGCTTCCGCCCCCTCGCCCCCGGGTGTACGGCCGCCCCCGAACTCGGGCGTGAAGGCGACCAGGTCGTCCGGGTTGGTGCAGGTGACGTCGTGCAGCGGCAGCGACGTGGGGAGGTCGCCCGGGGAGCCGCCGCAGTTCCTGATCAGGCCCGGCATGCGGTTGACGCCGCCCAGGCTCAGGGACGTCCCGTCGGCGGTGACCCTCCCCCGCCAGGTGAAGCGGGTGACCCGGGTGCCCCGGGCGTCGTCGTGGAGCACCAGGCTCGGGCGGCCCGCCACCGGTTCGCTCAGCAGGCGCCCGTCGTACACGCCCACGCCGGCCGGGTCGCCCGGCGCGCCCGCCTTGGGGTCGAGGACGAAGAAGCCCGCGTTGACCGCGGCGGTCGCGTCTGCCGCCGCCGACAGCCGGCTGGTCGTCTCGCGGGCCTCCAGGTCGGGGCCGTACGACGCGTCGAGGCTGCCGCGGAACCTGCGCGGGTCGACGGTCAGTACGTCCACGCGCCACGGGCCCCGGTCGGTGGCCTCGCCGTCCCAGCCCGTGTACACGGCGGATCCCGTGTAGCCCGCAGCTGTCAGGCGGGTGCGCTCGGCCGTCGCGTCGGACTGCGTGTCGTACGCCCCGATGCGGACCCGCCAGCCGAGGGTGCCGCCGGTGTAGTCGGCCGTGCGCGGAGTCCGCACCCGCTCGACACGGGCCTCGAAGCCCTTCTGGCGGAGATCGGCAGCGAGTTCGTCCGCGCTCGCCCGGTCCTTCAGGGCCGTCGGCGGCGCGTCCGGGTCGGGGGAGGTGTCGCCGCCCGGGATGGAGACCTCCACCGTCCAGTGGAGTGCCGGGTCCTCGGTGTTCCCGCGCACGATGCGGGTGAGGGTGACGCCCGGCTGGAGGGTCGTCGTGGTGCGGGTCTCGGGGAGGTCGCCGGGGCCCAGGGGGAGGGTGGTTCGGCTCGACGGATGAGGGTGCGGAGTCGACGACGTGGGCGGGCCCGCCTGTGCCGGCAGCGCGCCCAGGGCGGCGATGATGCCGAGTGCGGCGCCCGTGGCGCTCAGTCTCAGGTTCGTCCGGCTCTTCATCCGACCCGCCTCGTGCCGACCGCGGACACCAACCGACGCATGCTGCGCACAAGTATCGACCCGATACGGCTCGCGTCAAGAAGCGGTCTGCAAAGATGATGTTCCGACAGTCGGTCGCCATGTTCCTCCCGCCGGTGGACCGCGAGTTGAGGACGGAGTCAGGCCGCATGACCTCCCTGAGCGGTGGCGAGAACGCCGCCCACCCGTACCGGGTCGACACGAGCAAGCCCCATCCCGCCCGGATGTACGACTACTTCCTCGGCGGCAAGGACAACTACGAGGTCGACCAGCGGGCCGCCGAGGAGTTCATGAAGGCGGCGCCCGAGGTGCGCGAGGGCGTCCTCGCCAACCGGCGCTTCATGCACCGCGCGGTCCGGCACGTGGTGGCCGAGGGTGGCGTCCGGCAGATACTCGACGTGGGCACGGGTCTGCCCACCGAGCCCAACGTCCACCAGATCGCACGGGCCGTCGCCCCGGAGACCCGGGTCGCCTACGTCGACAACGACCCCATCGTCAGTACGCATTCCAGGGCGCTGTCGGACGACCCGGACACCGCAGTCGTCCTCGCCGACCTGCGCGATCCCCGCGCGATCCTCGACCACCCCGAGGTACGCGAGGTCATCGACCTGGACCGGCCGGTGGCGCTGCTGCTGGTGGCGGTCCTGCACTTCGTCTCCGACGCGGAGGACCCGGCGGGCATCGTCGCCACCCTGCGCGACGCGCTGCCCGACGGGTCCTACCTCGTTCTGTCGCACGCGACGGGCGACGTCCACGAGGACCGGCGCGCGGACGCGGCGGCCGTCTACAACAACGCCACCGCGTCCATGAACCTGCGCCGCCACGCCGACGTCCTCGACCTGTTCGGTGACTTCGCGCTGGTCGAACCGGGTCTCGTCCGGGTCACCGACTGGCGTCCCGAGGAGACGCCCCGGCCGGACGCGCCGCCGATCGGCATCTACGGCGGGGTGGCGAGGAAGGGCGCCTGACGGACGGGCAAGCCCGAACGGCCTTCCCGTCCGCTACCCCTTCTGCTCCACCCGCACCCAGTCCACCTCCGCCTGCACTCCCCCGGCCGCGATCCGGTCCACGCTGGACTGCGGCAGCCCCCAGTACGGGCTGGTGACCTTGTTCCAGCCGGCCGGGTACGCGCCGCCCAGCGCCAGGTTCAGGATCACGTACTGGTCGTGGTCGAAGACCCACTCCCCCCGCGTCGACTCCAGCTTGTTCCGGGTCGTCTCCTGGACCACCCGGTCGTCGACGGAGAACTTCATGCCGGTCGGCGTCCACTCCACCGCGTAGGTGTGCCACTGGTCGGCCCGGCCGCCGCCCGGGTACACCTGACGGGCCCCGATGTTGCCGTCCGCGGAGTAGCCGGGGCCGTGCAGGGCGCTGCTGGTCCAGTCGCCGTAGCCGATGTTCTCCATGATGTCGGTCTCGCCGGAGGCCGGCCAGGACACCGAGGGGTCGTCCACGTTGCTGCCCAGCATCCAGAAGGCCGGCCAGAAGCCGTCGCCGACCGGCAGCTTCATGCGGGCGCTGACCTTGCCGTAGGTGAAGTCGAACTTGGTGTTGGTGTCGATGCGTCCCGAGGTGAAGTCGTAGGTTCCGCCGCCCGCCTTGGTGCAGCCCTTGCAGTGCTTGGCGCGCAGGACCAGGGCGCCGTTCTCCAGGCGGATGTTGTCGGCGGAGTCGACGTACGCCTGCGACTCGCCGTTGACGGAGCCCATCTCCGTGCCGGTGCGCACGACGCGCCACTTGGCCCGGTCGAGGGAGCCGGACGTGAAGTCGTCGAAGAACGTGGTGCGGTACGTGCCGGACTGCTCGCCCGGCAGCGCCGGGTACGCCGCCGCCGCGCTGCCTCCCGTGCCCCAGACCTCGAACTCGTAGAGCGAGTAGCCGAACTGGGCGGTCGACGGGGCCGGGTTGTAGAAGGAGCGGCGTTCCTTGCCGAGCATGCGGACGTAGCGGCCGGTGGCGGGCTGCGGCAGGCGGACGCTGTCGTGGCGGCCGGTGGCCTCGCCCGGGGACTTGACGTCGGCGCGGCGGGCGGCGACCTCGCTCGCGGAGGGGCGGTACACGGTGCGCCAGGTGCGGTTGTCGTCCGAGACCTGGAGTTCGTAGTCGACCGCGTACGCCGCCTCCCAGTACAGGTCCACGGTGTCGACGACCGAGGTGGCGCCGAGGTCGACGGAGACCCAGCGGTCGGCGTTCCAGTCGCTGGACCAGCGGCTCGCGTCGGCCTTCAGGTCGGCCGGGCGGCCGCCGTCGGTGACGAACGCCGGTGAGTTGCCCGCGTGCTGGTAGAAGTTCGCGTACGCCGGGTGGTTCAGGGCGAGGTTGGTACGCGTGGTGGACGCGGGGGCCGGTTCGCCGCCGTAGACCTTGAAGGAGTAGAGGGAGTAGCCGTAGGGGGTGGCCCGTTCTACGCCGCGCATGCGGACGTAGCGGGCGGTGACCTCCTGCGGGTAGGTGTGGGCGGTGACCGATCCGCCCGTGCCCGCGGTCTCCGTGTAGAAGGGGGTCCAGTCGGTGCCGTTCCTGGACGCCTCCAGCACGTATCTCTTGCCGTAGGCGGCCTCCCAGTCCAGGGTGACGCGGTCGACGCGGATCACGGCGCCGAGGTCGACGCGGATCCAGGCGGTGTCGGTGAAGTCGCTGGACCAGCGGGTGGCACCGTTGCCGTCGAAGGCCAGGCCGGGTGCGGTGCCCGCGTTCTCGCTGGCCGAGGCGGTCACCGCGGCGGGGTTCGCGGTGTACGCGGAGGCCGCGCGGTCGGTGTCCCAGGCCGCGGCGGCGGACGGCTCGGCGGCCGCGGGGGTGGTGAGGACCGGGCCCGCCGCCAGCAGGGTCAGCGCGGCGAGGGCGGTCAGGAGGGTGCGGGGGGTACGGGATGGCATGGGGGTCTCCTCCGGACGAGTTACTGCCATGCGTGAAGGCCATGTACCTGACATGCATGTGCTCGGCCGTACGGGCGGGGCCGTGGTGGGCGCGGACTCCCGCATCCGCGCCCACCACGGAGTCAGGCCGCCTTGCGCTCGCTCTTGCGCGCCCGGCGGATGATGTCCGCGTAGTGCCGCCCGCTGCCCTTGACCGTGCGGACCTGGGTCGCGTAGTCCACGTGGACCAGGCCGAAGCGCTTGTCGTAGCCGTACGCCCACTCGAAGTTGTCCAGCAGCGACCAGGCGAAGTAGCCCGCCAGCGGGGCACCCCTGCGGGCGGCCGAGGCGCAGGCCGCGAGGTGGGCGGTCAGGTACTCCTGGCGCTCCGGGTCGTCGATCGTGCCGTCGGGGCGGACCACGTCGGGGAAGGACGAGCCGTTCTCGGTGACGTACAGCCTGCGCGGGCCGTACTCGTTCGTCAGGCGCAGCAGCAGCTCCTCGATGCCACCGGCGTCGATCTCCCAGTCCATGCCGGTGCGCGGCACGCCGACCCGGCGGACGGTGCGGACGTGGGGGGCGGGTCCGGTGGGGTCGTCGGCGACGGTCTGGGGGAAGTAGTAGTTCAGGCCCAGCCAGTCCAGCGGTGCGCCGATGAGGTCCATGTCGCCCGGCTGCTCGGGGAGTTCGACGCCGTAGACCTCGCGCATGTCCTCCGGGAAGCCGCGGCCGTGGACCGGGTCCAGCCACCAGCGGTTGGTGTGTCCGTCCATGCGGCGGGCGGCGGCCAGGTCCTCGTCGCGGTCGGTGGCGGCGTGGATGGTGGAGAGGTTGTTGACGATGCCCACCTGGGCGCCCGGGGCCGCGTCGCGGATCGCGCGCATGGCCATGCCGTGGCCGAGGAGCAGGTGGTACGAGGCGCGCACGGCCGCGGTCAGGTCGGTCCAGCCGGGGGCCATCTTGCCCTCCAGATGCCCGATCCAGGCGGAGCACAGCGGCTCGTTGAGGGTGGCCCAGTGCTGGACGCGGTCGCCGAGGCGTTCGGCGACGACTGAGGCGTAGGACGCGAAGTGCTCGGCGGTCGCGCGCTCGGGCCAGCCGCCCCGGTCCTGGAGCGTCTGCGGCAGGTCCCAGTGGTAGAGGGTGACGGACGGTGTGATGCCGGCCGCCAGCAGGTCGTCGATCAGCCGGTCGTAGAAGGCCAGCCCCTTCGCGTTGACGGGGCCGTCGCCGCCCGGCACGACGCGCGGCCACGCGATCGAGAGGCGGTAGGCGTTGGTGCCCAGCCTCCGCATCAGCTCGATGTCCTCGTGCGTGCGGTGGTAGTGGTCGCAGGCGACGTCGCCGTGGTCGTTGTTGTCGATTTTCCCGGGGGTGTGCGAGAAGGTGTCCCAGATCGACGGCGAACGTCCGTCCTCCGCCACGGCTCCCTCGATCTGGTACGCCGATGTGGCCGTGCCCCACAGGAAGTCGTGCGGGAGTGCGGCGAGGTCGATGGTCACGTGGGTCCTCTCGGGTTCGGGAAGGTTGGTCGCGGTCACTTGACGGCACCCGCCGTCAGCCCCGCGACGAGATAGCGCTGGAGAAGCAGGAAGCCCGCCACCACGGGGACGCTGACCACCAGGGAGGCGGCCATGATCTGGTTCCAGTACACGTCGTTCTGCGTGGAGTAGCCCTGGAGACCGACCGCGAGGGTGCGGGTGGCGTCGTTGGTCATCACGGAGGCGAACAGGACCTCGCCCCACGCGGTCATGAAGGCGTACACGGCGACCGCGACGATGCCGGGGATCGCGGCCGGCACCACGACCTTGAACAGCGCGCGCAGCGGCCCGCAGCCGTCCACCAGGGCCGCCTCGTCCAGGTCGCGCGGCACCGAGTCGAAGTAGCCGATGAGCATCCAGATGGAGAAGGGCAGGGAGAAGGTCAGGTACGTGAGGATCAGGCCGCCACGGGAGCCGAACAGGGCGATGCCGGTGGCGTTGCCGATGTTCACGTAGATGAGGAACAGGGGCAGCAGGAACAGGATGCCCGGGAACATCTGCGTGGACAGGACGGTCACCGAGAAGACGCGCTTGCCTCGGAACTCGTAACGGCTGACCGCGTAGGCGGCGAAGACGGCGATCACGACGGAGCAGACGGTCGCCGCACCCGCCACGATCAGCGAGTTGACGAAGTACTTCGCCAGCGGGACAGTCGACCAGATGTCGATGTAGGGGCGGATCGTCAGCTCGCTGGGCAGCCAGCGGAACTTGCTCGACACGTCCTGGAGCGGCTTCAGCGAGCTGGACACCATGACGTACACCGGCAGCAGGACGAAGCCGGTGAGCAGGGTGAGGAAGACGCGGCGGGTCCAGAGGAAGGAGCGCGGCGCCGCCATCGTGGACCTAGACATCGGCCGTCTTCCTCTCGCGGGAAGCCCGGGCGGCCCGGGGGGTCCTGGCGGACCGGGAGGTCAGGAACAGGTACACGCCCGTCACCAGCAGCAGGAAGAGCAGCAACAGCACCGACATCGCGGAACCGGCGCCGAAGTTCCAGGTGACGAACGACGACTGGTAGATGTGGATGGAGATCAGGTCGGCGGCCTCCGGCGCGGCCTTGCCGAACAGGACGAACGGCGTGTTGAAGTCGTTGAAGGTCCACAGGAACAGCACGAGGACCAGGACCTGGTTGACCGGACGCAGCGACGGCAGGGTGATGCGGCGGATCTGCTGCCAGACGCCGGCGCCGTCCAGGGCGGCGGCCTCGTACAGCTCCTTGGGGATGTTCTGCAGGCCTGCCATGACGATGAGGAAGGCGAACGGCCAGCCCTTCCAGACCGACACCACGAGCAGCGCGACGAAGCTGTTGTCGCCGATCAGCCAGAAGGAGGGCTTGTCGGTGAGGCCGAGCTGGTCGTGCAGGACGTGGTTCACCAGTCCGTTGTCGTGCTGGAACATGAACGCCCAGGTGATGACGGCCGCGTAGACCGGCAGGGCGTACGGCACCAGGAAGATCGCCCGGAGCAGGCCGCGGCCGCGGAAGGCGTCCTGCATGCAGATCGCCGCGGCGGTGCCGATCAGCCAGCACAGCCCGACGGACAGCACGGTGAAGGCGCAGGTGACGAGGAAGGAGTGGAGCAGGGCCTCGCCGACGGGTGCGTCGAAGTCGACCGACATGCTGTAGTTGTCGAGGCCGGTCCACGGGGCGACGGTCCAGTCGCGGATGTAGAACTGGGTGAGCTCCTTGAAGCTCATCACGATGCCGATGACCATCGGCACCAGGTGGACGAGGAGTTCGAGGAGCAGGGCCGGCAGGAGCAGCAGGTAGGGCAGGCCGATGCGGCGGATCCGCCCGGGACGGCGGCGGGGTCCGCGCGCCGTCCCGGGGGAGCTCTTGCCGACCGTCCGCTCGCCGGGCTGCGCCGAGGCGGTCGTGGTGGTCATGGCGAGATCCGTGTCGTCGTGTCGGAGGCGGTGCGGGTCCGTGGGGGTCGGGGCGCGCTCACTTCGTCGGCATCTGCTGCTGGGCCTTGGCGAGCTTCTCCTTGACCGACTCGGCGGTCACCTCACGGCCGGCCGCCGCGTCCGCGAACAGCTCCTTCACGGCCGTGCCGACGGCGGTCTCGAACTGCGACTCGTCGGGCACCTGGGGCAGCGCGGCGGCGCTGGTGGCGAGGGTCTCCCGCAGCACGGCCGTGGCCTGGGTGTTGAACGCCGGGTCGGTCTGTGCGGCCTTGACCGGCGGGATGGATCCGTACGCCTCGTTGAGGATCTTCTGCTCGGCGTCGCTGGTCATGAACTTCACGAACTTGGTGGCGCCGTCGACGTTGTCGGTGTTCTTGAAGACGGCCATGTTGATGCCGGCGACCATGGAGTTGGTGGCCTGGCCGGTGCCGGGGGTGCCGGACGCGACGGGGGCGGGGGCGACGCCCCACTCGTCCTCCTCCATGCCCATGGTCTTGAAGGTGGCGGAGGCGGTCTGCCAGAGCACCATCGCGGTCTTGCCCTTGGCGAAGTCGCTGAGGGACTGGTTCTGCGCGTACTCGGCGTTGCCGGGGGCGATGACCTCGTCCTGGGCCATCAGGTCGACGTACTGCTTGACGGCCGCTACGGCCCCGTCGGAGGTGAAGTCGGGCTTGCCGTCGGCGGTGAAGAAGTCGGCGCCGTGCTGCTTGCCGAGGACGAAGACCTGGTGGATGTTGTTCGACAGGTTGGAGCCCTCGGCGCCGAGGGCCCACTTGCCGTCCTTCGAGATCTTCTTGCCGGTCTCGACCAGCTCGTCCCAGGTGGCCGGGGGCTTGGTGACGCCCGCGTCGGCGAACATCTTCTTGTTGTAGTAGAGCGCGTAGGCCATCGAGTACAGCGGGACGGCCGCCGGGTCCTGTCCCTCGACGCCGGTGGAGCCGAGCGCGGACTCCACGAAGCGGTTCCTGCCGCCGATCTTGTCGAAGTTCTTCGCGTCCCAGGGCAGCAGCGCGCCGGTGGCCTGGAGGGAGGCGCTCCAGGTGTTGCCGATGTTGAGGATGTCCGGGCCCTGGCCCGAGGTGGTGGCGGTGAGGATCCGGTTGAGCAGGTCGGACCAGGGCACGACCTCCAGCTTCACCTTGATGCCGGTCTCCTTCTCGAACTTGTCCAGTTCGGGCTGGAGGACCTTCTTGTCGACCTCGACGCTGGCGCCCTGGTTGGAGGCCCAGTAGGTGAGTTCCTTCGGCGAGTCGTTGGATCCGCCGCCCGAGGAGGAACCCCCTCCGCAGGCCGAGGCGGCGAGAGCGAGAGACATGGTGACGGCGCCTACGGCCGCGGCTCGGATACTGCGCATGGCTCCTGGGGTCCCTTCCGGGAGTCGGTCGAGAAGTCCGAGGACGGCCCCGGTGTACTTCCCGAAGCCCCTCATGGCTTAATTTAGGACGTGAGTTAAACCCCGAGAGAAAGACTCGTCAAGGTGTCGCGCGCGGTCGAAAGGCGGGCGGAGGCGCCCGAGGAAGGGGCCGGATGGCCAGGCACAGCGGGCGAACCGTCCGTGACCTGCGGCGCGAGAGCCGCACCGCCGTTCTGCAACGGTTGTATTTCGACGGGCCGATGAGCCGGCTCGCGCTGGGTTCGGCGGCCGGACTGAGTTCGGGTTCTGTCAGCAACGTCGTCGCCGAGCTGATCGCCGACGGTCTGGTCGAGGAGGCGGGCAGCCTCGGCACGGACGGCGGCCGACCGCGCACCCTCGTCCGGATCGCGGCGGACCGGGGCCGCCTGGTCGGGGTCGACGTCGGCGAGACCCGGGTGCGCGTCGAGCTGTTCGACCTGTCGATGTCCGAACTGGCCCGGACAGAGCGGGCGTTGCCCGGGCACGGCTCGCGCACGTACGACGTGCGGGTGGTCGCCGGACACATCCTGGACGGCATCGCGGAGGTCCTCGGCACCCCCGCGCCGGGGCAGGGCGAGCTGCTGGGCGTCGGCGTCGGGGTCCCCGGCATCGTGGAGCACACCGCCGACGGCGCCCTGGTGCACGGGCAGACCATCGGGTGGGACGCGGTGCCCCTGGAGGCCCTGCTGCGGGACTCTGGACGGCTGCCCGGGCACGTGCCGCTGTTCATCGACAACGGCGCCAAGACGCTGGGGCAGGCCGAGATGTGGTTCGGCGGCGGGCGCGGCGCGCACAACGCCGTGGTCGTGCTCTTCGGCTCCGGCGTAGGCGCCTGCGTCGTCACGGACGATGTGGAGGGCGGCCGCGCGGTGGAGTGGGGGCACCTGACGGTGCGGGTGCGGGGGCGCCGGTGCCGGTGCGGGGCACGGGGATGCCTGGAGGCGTACGCGGGCGCGGAGGCGCTGCTGGCGCGGTGGCGGGAGGCGGGTGGGCAGCCGCCGCCCGGCGTCGACGAGGAGGCCGCGCTGACCGCCCTGCTGTCCGCCGCCCGCCCCGGGGACGGGGGCGCACCGGACCCCGTGGCGGCCCGGGTCCTGGCCGAGACCGCCGAGTACCTGGGCGCGGGCCTCTCCGACCTGATCAACCTCTTCCAGCCCGAACGGGTCGTCGTGGGCGGCTGGGCCGGACTCCAACTGGGTGCGCCCTTCCTGGAGTCGGTGCGGGTCCACGCGCTCGCCCACGCGCTCCGACACCCCGCCGGGCGGGTGGGCATCGCCCTCGGCCGCCTCGGTCCCGACGCGGTGACGGTCGGCGCCGCGACCCTGCCCCTCGCGGCCTTCTTCGCACGCGGCGGCCGACAGCCACCGGTGACCGCCCCCGGGCCGGTACCGGCGTGGCGGGCGGCCCTCGGGGG
>NZ_QHJH01000172.1 GCF_003947455.1 Streptomyces sp. WAC 04229
CCCCCGGCCCCCTCCCGCGCCAGCGCCACGAGGTCGACCCGCGCGTCGGCGGGCCGCTCCCCCGCGTCCAGCCGGGCCAGCAGCAACAGGTCGGCGGCGAGGTGCTGGAGCCGTACGGTGTCCTCCACCGCGCCGTCCAGGTCCAGCAGCTCGGGATGGGCGGCGGCCACCTCCAGCTGGGTGCGCAGCGAGGCGATCGGGCTGCGCAGTTCGTGCGAGGCGTCGGCGACGAACCGCCGCTGCCGCTCCACGGAGGTCTGCAGCGCGGCCAGCGTCTCGTTGGTGGTCGAGGCGAGCCGCGCCACCTCGTCGTGGGTGCCCGGCACGGGGACGCGGCGGGCCAGGTCCTCACTGGCGGTGATCGCGGCCATCTCCCGCCGGATGCCCTCCACCGGACGCAGCGCGCGCCGGGTCACCAGCCAGGTCACCCACCCGACGACCGCGAGCAGCACCGGGAAGCCGATCAGCATGACGGTCAGCGCGGTGTTCACGGCGCCGTGCTCGGCGGAGAGCGGGGCCCCGGCGTAGACGGTGAGGCGGCCCCGGTCCTCGGTCTTCACGGGGACCGCGGCGAAGCGGTAGTCCTCGGTGTCGCCGTCGATGGTCGCCGACCCGTCGCTGACGGTGGTCCGTTCGCCGATCTCCCCCGCTTCGAGCGGTTCGCCCGCGCCGTCGTCGTCCGCGTCGTCCGTGTCGTCGGCGTCGCCGGTGCCGTCGGGCGAGGCGGCCGGCCGCGGCTCGACCGTCTCGACGCCGGTGCCGGTGATCCGCTCCAGGTCCTCACTGGCGGCGACCAGCGTGCCCTCCTCGTCGACCACCTGCACCGGGCGGTCGTCCACGTCCAGCGACAGGTCGGCGTACGGCGTCCCGATCGCCAGCTCGGTGGCGACGTCCCGCGCGGAGCGTTCGGCCTGGGTACCGGCCTCGCCGAGCAGGTTGGAGCGCAGGGAGAGCAGGACGGCGGCGCCGGCCGCGACGAGGGCGACGGCGACCACCAGGGTCGCGGCGAGCGTGGCGCGGGCGCGGACCGAGCCGAAGAGGCGGCTCATCGCCCGCCGTCCAGGCGGTACCCGGCGCCGCGCACGGTCCGGATGAGCCCGGCGCGCAGCTTGCGCCGCAGGGCGCTGACGTACACCTCGACGATGTTCGGGTCGCCGTCGTAGGCGAAGTCCCAGACGTGCTCCAGGATCTCCGCCTTGGACACGACCTGCCCGGCCCGCACCACGAGCTGCTCCAGGACCGCGAACTCCTTCGCGGTGAGGGTGACCTCGTCCTCGCCGAGGAACACCCGGCGGGCGGCGGTGTCGACCTTCAGGTCGCCGTGGACGTGCACGGGCGAGGCCCCGCCGCCCTGCGCGCGCCGCCGCAGCAGCGCCTTCACGCGGGCGACCAGGACGACGTACGAGAAGGGCTTGGTGAGGTAGTCGTCCGCGCCCGTGTCCAGGCCCTCCGCCTCGTCGTACTCGCCGTCCTTGGCGGTGAGCATCAGGATCGGCACCTCGTGGCCGGCGGCGCGCAGGGCGGCGCAGACCCGGTAGCCGTTGAGGCCGGGCAGCATGATGTCGAGGATGACGAGGTCGTAGTCGCCCTCGCCGGCCCGGTGCAGGCCCTCCCTGCCGTCGTGGACGACGTCCACGGCGTACCCCTCGGCGGTGAGGCCCTTGGCGAGCGACACCGCCAGACGCTTCTCGTCCTCCACGATCAACAGGCGCATGCGTAAAGAGTGGCAAAGGGCGGCTGAAGATCCCTTCAGGAGGCTTCAGCTCCGGCTCAGCGTCGCTCCGCGACAGTGCAGAGGTCGGAAAACGACAGCACTCTGGACGACTCGGGAGGAACCAGCATGAGGCGCAACATCGTCATCGCCGCCGTCACCGCCGCCGCTTTGATCGGAGGCGGTACGGCGACGGCCCTCGCGACCACGGGCGACGACGGCCGGAGCACGACGCCCCGGGCGGACGTGAGCGTGTCGGACGACGGTGGCGTCCGGGACGAGTCCGACGACCACGACGACGACTCGGCCGACGACCGCGACGACGCCGCCGGCGCGTCCTCCGCCAAGGTGACGGCGGCCGACGCCATCGCCGCCGCCCTGCGGGACACGCCGGGCACCGCCGTCTCCGCCGACCTGGACGACGCGGACGACGCGGACGACGACGACGGCGACGACCGCGGTGGGCGTGGAGCCTGGGAGGTCGACGTCCTCTCCGGCGACGGCACCTGGCACAGCGTCCGGATCGACCCGGCCTCCGGCAAGGTACTCGGCTCCCACAAGGACGCCGACGAGGACGACACGGCCGAGGCGCGGGCCGCCCTCAAGGGCGGTTCCGTCGACGCGGCCGAGGCGGCGCGGGCCGCGGCCGCCAAGTCCACGGTGACCTCCGTGGACCTGGACGACGACGGCGACGACGGCCCGGCCGCCTGGGAGGTCGAGACCCGTGCCGACGGCAAGGGCGAGCAGGACTGGCGGGTCGACCTGAAGACCGGCAAGGTCACGGCCGACCGCTCGGACTCGGACGGTTCCGGCTCGGACGACTCGGGTTCGGACGACTCGGGTTCGGACGACTCGGGCTCGGACGACGACTGACCGGCCCGGCCGGCCCCGCGGACGCACCCCGGCGGCGTCCCGGCACCAGCGCCGCCGCCACCGCGACCGCGCCGGCCACCGCGAAGCACACCGGCAGCGGCAGCCGTTCGACCAGCAGGCCCACCGCGGCGGCGCCGGCGGACATGCCGGCGTTCACGGCGGTGTTGCACCAGGCGCCCGCCCGGGTCCGGAAGCCGGGCGCGGCGCTCTCGTCCGCGATCAGGTACGCCGTCGTGAGCGCCGGTGCCACGAAGAGCCCCGCGCAGGCGACGGCCGCGACCAGCGTGCCGACGCCCGGGGCGAGACCGGCGGCGGCCAGGCTCACGCCGAGACCTGCCGCGAGGAACGGCAGCCGGGCGCGGGCGGACCAGGTCCAGGTGACGGCGCCGTTCAGCAGGCCGCCGACCGCGCTGCCCGCCGACAGTGCCGCGAGGACCCAGGCGACGGTGGAGCCCCCGAGGTCGCGCTGGACCGCGTAGGCGACGGCGAGGAGGTCGACGGCGCTCACCGAGACGCCGACCCCCGCGGCGACGAGGACCGGTTGCAGCAGGGCCCGCCCCTGCCCGGCTCCGCCGCGCCCGCGCCGGGCCGGCGTCGCGTCCTTCTCCCGCTCCATCGCCCGCGGGCGGTCCACCGCCGGCGAGGTGACGAAGCCGAGGGTGCCCACCGCCACCAGCACCGCGCTCAGCACGACGCCGGCGGCCGGCGGGGCGACGCCGACCACCGCGCCGACCAGCAGCGGTCCGGAGACGAAGAGCAGTTCCTCGGCGACTGAGTCCAGGCTGTAGGCGCGCTGCAGCAGGGCGCGGTCGGGGAGCAGGCCGGCCCACACCGCCCGCATCGAGGGCCCCAGCGGCGGGGTGCAGGCACCCGTGAACGCGGCGGTCGCGGCGAGCCCGGCCGCGGGCACACCCGGGCGCCAGCAGGCCGCCGCCGTCACGCAGAGCAGGGCGGCGTACAGCAGGGCCATGGGGAGCAGGGCCCGGCGCGGGCCGTGCCGGTCGACCAGGCCGGCGCGGTAGGGGGACAGGAGGACGCTCGTCGCGCCGAAGAGCGCCATGACCAGGCCGGCCACGGCGTACGACCCGGTGGACCGGGTCAGGGCGAGCATCAGGGAGAGGGAGACCGTGCCGTACGAGAGCCGGCCGACGAGGGCGGCCGCGAAGGTACGGCGGGCATGGGGGACACGGAGCACGGCGGCGTACGAGGGCCGCGGAAAGGGCGTGGACACGCGAAGGGTTCCTCTGCGGGGAGGCAACTGGGGGACGCCGAGGCGCGCGACGGCCGGATGCGGCGGTCGCGTGCGGGGCGGGCCCTATGCCAAGAGGAGGAACATGCGGGTCAAGGTAGCAGCGCGGCTCCGGGCGCGCGCGGCCTTTTCCGGACGCCGGGTGCCGGCCGTCGGACGCCGGGCGTCAGCCGTTCGTCAGCCCCGTCACCAGTTCGTCCGCCGCGCGGTACGGGTCGAGTTCGCCCGCCACGATCCGTTCCGCGAGGGCGCCGAGGCGGCGGTCGCCGTGCAGGTCGCCGATGCGTTCGCGCAGGGTGGTGACGGCGATGGTCTCGACCTCGCGGGCGGCGCGGGCGCGACGGCGTTCGGCGAGGACGTCCCGCTCCTCCATCCACGCGCGGTGCTTCTCCAGGGCCTCGACCACCTCGTCGACGCCCTCGCCGCGGGCGGCGACCGTCTTGACGATGGGCGGTCGCCAGTCGCCGGCGGCGCGGGCCTCGCCGAGGCCCAGCATGTGGTTCAGCTCGCGGGCGGTGGCGTCGGCGCCGTCCCGGTCGGCCTTGTTGACGACGTAGACGTCGCCGATCTCCAGGATCCCGGCCTTGGCCGCCTGGATGCCGTCGCCCATGCCGGGGGCGAGGAGGACGACCGAGGTGTCGGCCTGGGAGGCGATCTCGACCTCCGACTGGCCGACGCCGACCGTCTCCACCAGGATCACGTCGCAGCCCGCCGCGTCCAGGACACGGATCGCCTGCGGGGCCGCCCAGGCAAGGCCGCCGAGGTGGCCGCGGGTCGCCATGGAGCGGATGTAGACGCCGGGGTCGGAGGCGTGCTCGGACATCCGGACGCGGTCGCCGAGCAGCGCGCCGCCGGAGAACGGGGAGGAGGGGTCGACGGCGAGGACGCCGACCCGCCTGCCCTGCTTGCGGTACGCCGTCACCAGGGCCGAGGTGGAGGTGGACTTGCCGACGCCCGGCGAACCCGTCAGACCGACCACGTAGGCCTGGCCCGTCAGCGGCGCGAGCGTCTCCATGACCTCCCTGAGCTGCGGGGACGCCCCCTCCACCAGAGAGATCAGCCTGGCCACGGCCCGCGGTCGGCCTTCCCTGGCCTGGGCCACCAGTGAGGAGACGTCCTGCATCACAGCTCCGTTCAGCTCCGTCCGACTACGTCCGACTACGTCCGACTACGTGCAACTGCGTTGACGGCGTTCCTGAGACGCCGTAAGGGCGCTCAGGCCTTCGGGACCCGGATGATCAGCGCGTCGCCCTGGCCACCGCCGCCGCACAGGGCCGCCGCGCCGACCCCGCCGCCGCGCCGGCCCAGTTCCAGGGCCAGGTGCAGCACCAGCCGGGCGCCGGACATGCCGATCGGGTGGCCCAGCGCGATGGCCCCACCGTTGACGTTCACCTTTTCGGTGGACACGCCGAGGTCCTTCATTGACTGCACGGCGACGGCCGCGAACGCCTCGTTGATCTCGATCAGGTCGAGGTCGCCGACCTCCAGGCCCTCCTTCTTCAGCGCGTGCCGGATCGCGTTGGAGGGCTGCGACTGCAAAGAGTTGTCCGGCCCGGCGACGTTGCCGTGCGCGCCGATCTCGGCGATCCACTCCAGGCCCAGCTCCTCGGCCTTCGCCCTGCTCATCACGACCACGGCCGCGGCGCCGTCGGAGATCTGCGAGGAGGAGCCGGCGGTGATCGTGCCCTCCTTGGAGAACGCCGGCCGGAGCTTGCCCAGCGACTCCGCGGTGGTGTCGCCGCGGATGCCCTCGTCCTTGCTGAAGACCACCGGGTCGCCCTTGCGCTGCGGGATCTCGACCGGGGTGATCTCGGCGTCGTACACGCCGTTCTTCTGGGCGGCCGCGGCGCGCTGGTGGGACAGGGCCGCGATCTCGTCCTGAGGGCCGCGCTCGATGCCGAGGCGGGTGTTGTGCTTCTCGGTGGACTCGCCCATGGCGATGTTCTCGAAGGAGTCGGTCAGGCCGTCGTACGCCATGGCGTCGATCATCTGGACCGCGCCGTACTTGTAGCCCTCGCGGGACTTCGGCAGCAGGTGCGGGGCGTTGGTCATCGACTCCTGGCCGCCGGCCACCACCACGTCGAATTCACCCGCGCGAATGAGCTGGTCGGCGAGGGCGATGGCGTCGAGGCCGGAGAGGCACACCTTGTTGATCGTCAGTGCCGGGACGTTCATGGGGATGCCGGCCTTGACGGCGGCCTGGCGGGCGGGAATCTGCCCGGCACCCGCCTGGAGCACCTGTCCCATGATCACGTACTGGACCTGGTCGCCGGTGACGCCCGCGCGTTCCAGGGCCGCCTTGATCGCGAAACCGCCGAGGTCGGCCCCGGAGAAGGACTTCAGCGAGCCGAGCAGCCGCCCCATCGGGGTGCGGGCACCCGCGACGATGACGGAGGTCGTGCCGTTCGTTGCAGAAGACATGAGCTGCGATCCCCTTTTCCGGCCCGCACAGGCCGAGGAGTGAACGAGGGTTTACTCGAATGTACTGAGCGGTATCCCGCCCGTCACCCGGCGGTCGGTGTGATCGCGCGCACGTTGCGTAACCACCTCCGGAGCGCTGCACTGATTCCATGCTGACGCGAATCGACCACATCGGAATCGCCTGCCACGACCTCGACACCACCGTCGAGTTCTACCGTGCCACCTACGGCTTCGAGGTGTTCCACACCGAGGTCAACGAGGAGCAGGGTGTCCGGGAGGCCATGCTCAAGATCAACGATACGTCGGACGGCGGAGCGTCGTACCTCCAGCTTCTCGAACCCACCCGCGAGGACTCCGCGGTCGGCAAGTGGCTCGCGAAGAACGGCGAGGGCGTCCACCACATCGCCTTCGGTACGGCGGATGTCGACGCGGACGCCGCGGACGTCCGGGAGAAGGGCGTACGCGTTCTGTACGACGAGCCCCGGCGGGGTTCCATGGGGTCGCGGATCACCTTCCTGCACCCCAAGGACTGCCATGGCGTACTGACAGAACTGGTCACTTCGGCGGCCGTTGAGTCACCTGAGCACTGACTCCCGTACATAGGGGCCGGTAGGGTTGGGTGCGGTCGCCGCTCAATCCAGGGTGACCCGGTCCTGTCGTCGGCGACGGCGGGATCGCCGGGGTCGTGTTTCGGGGGGCGGGCGACGGGGCAGCGGCACATGCCCCGCCGTTGATCTGACACCATTCCCCGGGGGCCCCGTCCGTCGGACGGACGGAGCTCAGTCGGGAAGATTTGCGACCAGGGGACGGATGGGACCGCGCAGTGCGGGGCTACGAGAGCCAGGAGCGAGAGCCGGCGGCTGACGTCGACCACCTCTCTCGGTTCGAGGCCGAGATGAAGCGGCTGAAGACCGAGCGGGAAAAGGCGATCCAGCACGCCGAGGACCTCGGCTACCAGGTCGAGGTGCTGCGCGCCAAGTTGCACGAGGCGCGGCGCACCATCATGTCCCGGCCCGCCTTCGACGGCGGTGACATCGGGTACCAGGCCGAGCAGTTGCTCCGCAACGCGCAGACGCAGGCCGACCAGCTGCGCTCGGACGCCGAGCGGGAGCTGAGCCAGGCCCGGGCGCAGACCCAGCGCATCCTCCAGGAGCACGCCGAGCAGGCCGCCCGGCTCCAGGCGGAGCTGCACCAGGAGGCGGTGACCCGCCGCCAGCAGCTGGACCAGGAGCTGGCCGAGCGCCGGCAGACCGTCGAGTCGCACGTCAACGAGAACGTGGCCTGGGCGGAGCAGCTGCGCGCCCGCACCGAGCAGCAGGCCCGCCGCCTCCTCGACGAGTCCCGCACCGAGGCCGAGCAGTCCCTGGCCACCGCCCGCGCCGAGGCCGAGCGGCTGACCTCCGAGGCCCGGCAGCGGCTGACCGACGACGCCGAGAGCGCCCGCGCCGAGGCCGAGCAGCTGCTGCGCCGCGCCCGCACCGACGCGGAGCGGCTGCTGAACGCCGCCTCCACGCAGGCCCAGGAGGCCACCGACCACGCGGAGCAGCTGCGCACCTCCACCGCCGACGAGTCGGAGTCCGCGCGGCGCCAGTCGCAGGAGCTGAGCCGGGCCGCCGAGCGGCGCATGGCGGAGGCCGAGGAGGCGCTGCGCAAGGCGCAGACCGAGGCCGAGAAGGTCGTCGCCGAGGCCAAGGAGGCCGCCGCCAAGGCGCTGGCCGGCGCCGAGGCCACCAACGAACAGCGCACCCGCACCGCCAAGGAGCAGGTCGCCCGGCTGGTCGGCGAGGCCACCAAGGACGCCGAGAACACCAGGTCCGAGGCCGAGCAGCTGGTCGCGGACGCCCGCGCCGAGGCCGAGCGGATCGTCGCCGAGGCCGCCGAGAAGGCCCGTACGCTCACCGCCGAGGAGTCGGCCACCCAGCTCTCCAAGGCGGCCAAGACCGCCGAGGACGTGCTGAACAAGGCGTCCGAGGACGCCAGGCGGACCACGAAGGCCGCCACCGAGGAGGCCGAGCGGATCCGCACCGAGGCCGAGGCCGAGGCGGACCGGCTGCGCGCCGAGGCGCACGACATCGCCACGGAGCTCAAGGGCGCGGCGAAGGACGACACCAAGGAGTACCGCGCCAAGACGGTCGAGCTGCAGGAGGAGGCGCGCCGCCTGCGCGGCGAGGCCGAGCAGCTGCGCGCCGACGCGGTCGCCGAGGGCGAGAAGATCCGCGCCGAGGCCCGCAAGGAGGCCGTGGCGCAGATCGAGGAGGCGGCGAAGACCGCCGAGGAGCTGCTCGCCAAGGCCAAGGCGGACGCGGACGAGCTGCGGCAGACCGCGACGACGGACAGCGAGAAGGTCCGCACCGAGGCCATCGAGCGGGCCACCACCCTGCGCCGGCAGGCCGAGGAGACCCTGGAGCGCACCCGCGCGGAGGCCGAGCGGCACCGCACGGAGGCCGCCGAGCGCGCCGAGGAGCTCCAGGCGGAGGCCGAGCGGGCCGCCCGCGAGCTGCGCGAGGAGACCGAGCGCGCCGTCGAGGCCCGCCGGACGGAGGCCGCCGAGGACCTGACGCGGCTGCACACGGAGGCCGAGGAGCACCGCACCGCCGCCGAGGAGGCGCTGACCGAGGCCCGCGAGGAGGGTGCGCGGCTGCGCCGAGAGGCCGCCGAGGAGAGCGAACGGCTGCGCACCGAGGCCGCGGAGCGGATCCGTACGCTCCAGCAGCAGGCCGAGACGGAGGCCGAGCGGCTGCGCACCGAGGCCGCCGCCGACGCGTCCGCCTCCCGCGCGGAGGGCGAGTCCGTCGCCGTACGGCTGCGGTCGGAGGCGGCCGCCGAGGCCGAGCGGCTGAAGTCGGAGGCGCAGGAGAGCGCCGACCGGGTGCGCGCGGAGGCGCAGACCGCCGCCGAGCGTATCGCCGCCGAGGCGTCGGAGGCGCTGGGCGCCGCCCAGGAGGAGGCCGCCCGGCGCCGCCGCGAGGCGGAGGAACTGCTCGGGTCCGCCCGGCAGGAGGCCGACCAGGAGCGCGAGCGGGCCCGCGAGCAGAGCGAGGAGCTGCTGGCCTCGGCGCGCAACCGCGTGGAGGAGGCGCAGGCCGAGGCGGTCCGGCTGGTCGAGGAGGCCGACCGGCGCGCGACCGAGATGGTGTCGGCCGCCGAGCAGCACGCGCAGCAGGTGCGGGATTCCGTCGCCGGGCTGCACGAGCAGGCCCAGGAGGAGATCACCGGACTGCGCAGCGCCGCCGAGCACGCGGCGGAGCGCACCCGGAACGAGGCCGAGCAGGAGGCGGACCGGGTCCGCGCCGACGCGCACGCGGAGCGGGAGCGGGCGGGCGAGGACGCCGGACGGCTGCGGCGCGAGGCGCGGGAGGAGACCGAGGCCGCCAAGACGCTGGCCGAGCGGACGGTGTCCGAGGCCATCGCGGAGGCCGACCGGATCCGCGCGGACGTCTCGGAGCACGCCCAGCGGGTGCGCACCGAGGCCTCCGACGCCATCGCCGAGGCCGAGCAGGCGGCGTCGCGCACCCGGGCGGACGCCCGCGAGGACGCCAACCGCATCCGGTCCGACGCGGCGACGCAGGCGGACACCCTGATCACGGAGGCGAGCGCCGAGGCGGAGCGGCTCACCACGCAGACTGCGGCCGAGACCGACCGGATCCGGACGGAGACGGTCGCGGAGGCGGAGCGCGTCCGCACGGAGGCGTCGAGCGAGGCGGAGCGGGTGCGGGCCGAGGCGGGCGCCCGGGCCGAGCGGCTGCTCTCGGACGCCACCGGGGAGGCGGAGCGGCTGCGGGCCGAGGCCGCCGACACCGTCGGGTCCGCCCAGCAGCACGCCGAGCGGATCCGCACCGAGGCCGACCGGATCCGTGCCGAGGCCGCGGCGCAGGCGGAGCGGGTCACCACGGCCGCCCGCGAGGAGGCCGACCGCACCCTGGACGAGGCCCGCAAGGACGCCAACAAGCGGCGTTCGGAGGCGGCCGAGCAGGTCGACACGCTCATCACGGAGACCACGTCCGAGGCCGACAAGCTGCTCTCCGAGGCGCAGCAGCAGGCCCAGAAGACCACCGCGGAGGCCGAGTCGCAGGCCGACGCGATGGTCGGCGCGGCCCGCGCGGAGGCCGACCGGCTCGTCTCGGAGGCGACGGTCGAGGGCAACACCCGGGTGGAGAAGGCCCGTACGGACGCGGACGAGCTGCTGGTCGGCGCCCGCCGGGACGCGACCGCCATAAGGGAGCGCGCGGAGGAGCTGCGCGAGCGTCTCACGTCCGAGATCGAGGAGCTGCACGAGCGTGCGCGGCGCGAGGCCGCGGAGACCATGAAGTCGGCGGGCGACCGCTGCGACGCGCTCATCAAGGCCGCCGAGGAGCAGCTGGCCAAGGCGGAGGCGAAGGCCAAGGAGCTGGTGTCGGAGGCGAACTCCGAGGCGGGCAAGGTGCGCATCGCCGCCGTCAAGAAGGCCGAGGGGCTGCTGAAGGAGGCCGAGCAGAAGAAGGCCACCCTGGTCCGGGAGGCCGAGGAGCTGAAGGCCGAGGCGGTCCAGGAGGCCAGGCGCACGGTCGACGAGGGCAAGCGCGAGCTGGAGGTCCTGGTGCGGCGCCGCGAGGACATCAACGCGGAGATCTCCCGGGTGCAGGACGTGCTGGAGGCGCTGGAGTCCTTCGAGACGCCGGGGGGCGCCAAGGAGAACGGGGTGAAGGCCGGAGCCACGGTGGGCGCCCCACGTTCGGGTGGCAAGTCGTCAGACGGCTAGCGCGCGGAGCGGATTCGGTGTCTCCTGGAGATCTTTGGTTGACTCCCGACCGGACCCTTGCCCAGAACTTTGGCAAGCCATCCGCGGGTCAGCCACTCAAAAGAGGTGTCATTCTCCGTATCAAACGCGCATCCGCTCGATGACACACCGCATTGGCGC
Organism: Streptomyces sp. WAC 04229; assembly: GCF_003947455.1. Classification (GTDB taxonomy): domain Bacteria; phylum Actinomycetota; class Actinomycetes; order Streptomycetales; family Streptomycetaceae; genus Streptomyces. The sequence goes on from NZ_QHJH01000172.1 coordinate 11,152, forward strand.
CTAGGATTCCCTCTATCACCTCACCCGGTCTCTTTCGACAGGAACCCCATGAGCGACACTTCCCCCTACGGCTTCGAGCTTGTGCGGCGTGGGTACGACCGCGCTCAGGTGGACGAACGCATCTCCAAGCTCGTCTCCGACCGTGACAGCGCTCTCGCCCGCATCACCGCTCTGGAAAAGCGCATCGAGGAGCTTCACCTCGAGACCCAGAACGCCCAGGCCCAGGTCAACGACGCCGAGCCGTCGTACGCCGGTCTCGGTGCCCGGGTCGAGAAGATCCTGCGTCTCGCCGAGGAAGAGGCGAAGGACCTGCGCGAGGAGGCCCGTCGCGCGGCCGAGCAGCACCGCGAGCTCGCCGAGTCCTCGGCCCAGCAGGTGCGCAACGACGCGGAGTCCTACGCCGCCGAGCGCAAGGCCAAGGCCGAGGACGAGGGTGTCCGGATCGTCGAGAAGGCCAAGGGCGACGCGTCGCAGCTGCGCTCCGAGGCGCAGAAGGACGCGCAGTCCAAGCGCGACGAGGCGGACGCCCTGTTCGAGGAGACCCGCGCCAAGGCCGCGCAGGCCGCCGCCGACTTCGAGACGAACCTCGCCAAGCGCCGCGAGCAGTCCGAGCGTGACCTGGCCTCCCGTCAGGCCAAGGCCGAGAAGCGCCTCGCGGAGATCGAGCACCGCGCGGAGCAGCTGCGGCTGGAGGCGGAGAAGCTGCGCACGGACGCCGAGCGCCGGGCCCGTCAGACCGTCGAGACGGCGCAGCGCCAGTCCGAGGACATCGTGGCCGACGCCAACGCCAAGGCCGACCGGATCCGTTCGGAGTCGGAGCGCGAGCTGGCCGCCCTCACCAACCGCCGCGACTCCATCAACGCGCAGCTCACCAACGTGCGCGAGATGCTGGCGTCCCTCACGGGTGCCGCGGTGGCGGCCGGTACGCCGGCCGAGGACGAGTCGGTCTCCCGCGGGGTGCCGGCCCAGCAGTCCCGCTGACGCGGGACGTACCGCGGCCGAACGGAAACGGAACAAGGACGAGGCCTTCTGTCACTGGGGTGGCAGTGGGCCTCGTCCCGTTCTAGCGTGGGCGCCATGATCGAGCTCGAGGGGCTGACCAAGCGGTACGGCGAGAAGGTGGCGGTCAACAATCTCTCCTTCACCGTCAGACCCGGCATCATCACGGGCTTTCTCGGCCCGAACGGGGCGGGCAAGTCCACGACCATGCGCATGGTGCTGGGCCTGGACCGGCCGACCGCCGGGGACGTGCGGATCGACGGCAAGCACTACGACCAGTTGAAGGACCCGCTGACGTACATCGGGGCGCTGCTGGAGGCCAAGGCGTGGCACGGCGGGCGCAGCGCCTACAACCACCTGCTGTGCCTCGCGCAGAGCAACGGCATCCCGGCGACCCGGGTGCGCGAGGTGCTGGACACGGTGGGGCTGTCGGCGGTCGCCAGGAAGAAGACGAAGGGGTTCTCCCTCGGCATGGGACAGCGGCTCGGCATCGCCGGGGCGCTGCTCGGCGACCCGCGGATCCTGATGTTCGACGAGCCGGTCAACGGCCTCGACCCCGAGGGCATCCACTGGATCCGCAATCTGATGAAGGCTCTGGCCGCGCAGGGGCGCACGGTCTTCGTCTCCTCCCACCTGATGAGCGAGATGGCGCTGACGGCGGACCACCTCGTGGTCATCGGCCAGGGCAGGCTGCTCGCGGACACCTCGATGGCCGACTTCATCGCGGAGAACTCGCGCAGCTACGTCCGGATCCGCACCCCGCACCGCGAGCGGCTGCTCGACGCGTTGCACGGCGCCGGCATCGAGGTCGTCGACACCGGCGCCGAGGTGCTGGAGGTGGACGGCGACAAGTCGGAGGCCGTCGGCGAGCTGGCGGCGCGCGACCAGGTCGTGCTGTACGAGCTGAGCCCGCAGCGGGCCTCGCTGGAGGAGGCGTTCATGCAGCTGACGGCGGAGTCCGTGGAGTACCACGCGCACGACGGGCAGCCGCCCGGCGCGGTGCCGCAGCAACCACAGCAACAGCAACGGCCGCAGCAGCCGTGGGGCAGCGACTGGAAGAGGGGATGAGCATGGCGACGGCACAGGTCGTCCGGTCGGAGTGGACCAAGATCCGTTCGGTCGCGTCCACGGTGTGGACGCTGTCCCTCGCCGTGGTCGTCACGATCGCCCTCGGCATGCTGATCTCGGCGCTGTCGAAGAGCGAGTTCGACGGCATGAGCGAGCGGGACCAGCTCTCCTTCGACCCGACCTTCATCAGCTTCGCCGGCACCAGCCTCGGCCAGCTGGCGATGATCGTGTTCGGGGTGCTGGTCGTGGGCAACGAGTACAGCTCCGGAATGATCCGCACCTCGCTGGCGGCGGTGCCGCGGCGCGGCAGCTTCCTGTTCAGCAAGATCGCGGTGGCCACCGTGCTCGCCTTCGTCGTGGCCATGATCACCAGCTTCGCGACCTTCTTCCTCGGGCAGGCCATGCTCGGCGACCTCAAGGCGTCGATCGGCGACCCGGGCGTGCTGCGCGCGGTGATCGGCGGCGGCCTCTACATGACCCTCATCGCGATGTTCTCGATGGGCGTCGCGGCGATGCTGCGCTCGCCGATGCTGTCGCTGGGCATCCTGATGCCGTTCTTCTTCCTGATCTCCAACATCCTGGGCAACGTCCCGGCCACGGAGAAGGTCGGCCGCTTCCTGCCCGACCAGGCCGGCAGCAAGATCATGCAGGTGGTCACCCCGATCGACGACGACGTCCCCTACGGCCCGTGGGGCGGCCTCGGGATCATGGTCCTGTGGGTGATCGCGGCCCTCGTCGGCGGGTACGTGGTGCTGAAACGACGGGACGCCTAGGGCGGACAGGCGCCGGGGCCGTGGGAACGGTGCTGAAAAGGTTCCGTGGAGCGTCGGATTTTGCCCTGGCTTGAACGGAACCGTCAGCGCCTGGATATCCTCCTAAGCCTTACGGGGGCGTGTGCCCTGCTGTCCTGAACCTTTCGATGGGTGCGGAGCATGATCGAGGCTGTCGGCCTGACCAAGCGATACGGCGACAAGACCGCCGTGTACAACCTCTCCTTCCAGGTGCGGCCCGGTGCCGTCACCGGCTTCCTCGGGCCCAACGGCTCGGGCAAGTCGACGACGATGCGGATGATCCTCGGCTTGGACAACCCCACCGCGGGTCACGTGACGATCGGGGGCCACCCGTACCGCAGGCTGCCGAACGCCGCGCGGCACGTCGGTGCGCTGCTGGACGCCAAGGCGGTGCACGGCGGCCGCTCCGCCCGCAACCACCTGCTGAGCCTGGCCCAGCTCTCCGGCATCCCGGCCCGGCGGGTGGACGAGGTACTCGGCGTGGTCGGCCTCCAGGACGTGGCCAAGCGGCGCTCCAAGGGCTTCTCGCTCGGCATGGGCCAGCGGCTCGGCATCGCCGCGGCGCTGCTCGGCGACCCCCAGGTGCTGCTCTTCGACGAGCCGGTCAACGGCCTCGACCCCGAGGGCATCCACTGGGTGCGCAACCTGATGAAGGCGCTCGCGGCGGAGGGCCGTACCGTCTTCGTCTCCTCGCACCTGATGAGCGAGATGGCACTGACCGCGGACCACCTGATCGTCATCGGGCGCGGCCAGCTGCTCGCCGACATGAGCGTGACGGAGTTCATCTCCGCCAACTCCGCCGACTTCGCGCGGGTGCGGACGCCGGACACCGACCCGCAGCTGCGCGAGAAGCTGACCTCCGCGCTGACCGAGGCGGGCGGCCACGTGCTGCCCGAGCAGGACGGCGCGCTGCGCGTGACCGGCCTCGCGCTCCCCCGGATCAGCGACATCGCGCACGGCAGTGACGTACGGCTGTGGGAGCTGTCGCCGCACCAGGCGTCCCTGGAGGAGGCCTACATGCGGATGACGCAGGGCGCAGTCGACTACCGGTCGACCGCGGACCAGAAGGCGGGGCTCCAGCAGCCGCTGCCGCCCGGCGCGCAGCCGCCGATGCCGGTGCCCGGCCAGGGCCAGCCGGGCTGGTACGCCCCACCGCCGCCGCAGCAGGGCGGTCAGCCCTTCGCGCCGCAGGGCGCGCCGGGCCAGGCCCCGGCGGGACCGTACGGCGCCCCGGCCGCGCCCGGCGCACAGCCGGCCAACCCGTACGCGGCCCCGCAGGCGCCGCAGGCCGCCGCTCCGGCCCCGGCGCCGCCCGCCGC
>NZ_QHJH01000173.1 GCF_003947455.1 Streptomyces sp. WAC 04229
ACACGAAAAGCGGGGAAACGTAGTTTCGGCTTGGTCGGGGGGGCGGGGATGGGTAAAAAAGACAAGGCCGGAGGGCCCCCCCCCCCCCCCCCCGCGCAGGAGCCAAGAAGGCCCCCCCCGGGGCGGGCCGCGGGGCCGCGCTCTCGGGAGGATCCGCCATGACCGCCAGTACCGCCAGTCTGGAGCAGCTGCGCCGCTGCCACTTCGCCGTCGACCTGGGCGCGGCACGGACCCGCGTGTACGTGAAGGGTGCCGGGCTCGTCGTCGACCAGCCCTCCGCCGCAGCGGTCAACACCCGCACCGGCGCGCTCATCGCGGTCGGGGAGTTCGCGGAGAAGATGACCGGCCGTACCCCCGGCTACATCCGGGTCGTGCGGCCCGTGTCCGGCGGCACGGTCGTCGACATCGAGATGGCCCAGCGCATGCTGCGGCACCTGCTCGGCGACAAGATCCGCCGCACCCTGCGCCGCAAGCCCCGGCTGCGCGCGGCCGCCTGCACCCCGCACGACGCGGATCCGCTGGCGCAGCGGGCGGCGATCGAGACGCTGGTCGGACTCGGCGCGCGCCGCGTGGAACTGGTGGACACGCTGATCGCCGCGGCCGTCGGGTGCGGACTGCCGGTGGAGCAGCCGGAGGCGACCATGATCATGGTGTGCGGGGCGCACGCCACCCAGGTAGCGGTGCTCTCCCTCGGCTCGATCGTGACCGCCGCCCGCATCCCGGTCGGCGGCGAGGCCGTGGACCACGCGATCGTGCAGCTCCTGCGCCACCAGCACGAGCTGGTGCTGCCCAGCCAGTCCGTACGTCCGCTGCAACTGACCCTGTCCGGCAACGGGCTGACCCCGCAGGGACCGGCGTCCACCGAGATCCACGGCCGGGACGTGGCGACCGGCCTCGCGCGCTCGGTGCAGGTCGACACCGCGTCGGTGCGCAACGCCATCCAGACGCCGCTGACGGCCGTGCTCGACGGGATCGGACGGGTGCTGCGGGACTGCCCGCCGGACCTGGTCGCGGACCTCGCCGACCGGGGGATCATGATGGTCGGCGGCAGCGCGCTGCTGCCCGGCTTCGACCAGATGCTGCGTCAGGCCACGGGCATGCCGGTGCACATCGCGGAGCGGCCCGACGTGTGCGCGGTCCAGGGCCTCGGCAGCATGCTGGAGGGCCGGGTGGAGCCGATCTCGCTCCAGCCGGCCGCGGCCGACTGACCCGCCGCCGAGGGAGCCGAGCACGCCGAGGGACACGGACGGTATGACCGCGCGGCACGCGCCCCGACTGACCCGCCTCCTCGAAGCCGTCCTGGCGGTCGGCACCGACCTCGACCTGCGCAGCACCCTCCAGCACCTCGTGGACGGCGCCGCCGAACTGACCGGCGCCGACCGGGCGGCCCTGGCGATGCGCGACCCCGGCCGGGACGGTCTGGCCGAGATCCGCACCCCCGGCCCGGAGCCCGTGGCGGCGACCGCGCCCCGGCTGCGGGTGCCGGTCCACGTGCGCGACGAGGAGTTCGGCGAGCTGCGGCTGGTGGGCAGGCCGGACGCCGGACCCTTCACCGCCGAGGACGAGCAACTGGTGCGGGTGCTGGCGACACAGGCCGGCATCTCCATCGGCAACGCCCGGCTGTACGAGACGGCACGGCAGCGCGAGCGCTGGATCGAGGGCGCGGCGGCCGTCACCACGGCGCTGCTCACCGAGGAGGGTGCCGACGACGCGCTGACCACGGTCGCCGAGCGGGCCCGGCTGCTCGCCGACGCCTCCGCGGGCGTCATCCTCCACCCGACCGCCGAGGGCGGCATGGAGATCGTGACCGCGTCGACGCCCGACGACCCGGGCGGCATCGTCGGCGCCACCATCGCGCCGGGCAGCCCCGTCCTGGAGCAACTGCTCGGCGGCGAACCGGTCTTCCTCACCGACTCGGCGACCGATCCGCGGATGACGACGCCTGTACGGCACCGGTTCGGGCCGAGCATGATGCTGCCGCTGCAGGCGAACGGCCGGCTGATCGGCACCCTCGCCCTGCCCCGCCGGCGCGGCGAACGCCAGTACACGGACCTGGAGCGGCGGCTCGCCACCCAGTTCGCCTCGCAGGCCGCGCTCGCCCTGGTGCTGGCCGACGCACGGCGCGGGCGGGAGCGGCTGGCGGTCTTCGAGGACCGCGACCGCATCGCGCGGGACCTGCACGACCTGGTGGTGCAGCGGCTGTTCGCCACCGGGATGATGCTGGAGTCGACGGGGCGCCGGGGCGGCGCCCCGGACGTGCGGGACATCCTCGCGCGGGCGGCGGACGAGCTGCGGTCCACGGTTCAGGAGGTCCGTACGGCGATCTTCGCGCTCCAGCAGCCGCCGGCCGATCCGCCGACGGGTCTGCGCGGCCGGGTCCTGCGCGAGACCGCGTCCGCCGCCGCCCGGCTCGGCTTCGCCCCGTCCACCCACTTCAGGGGCGCCGTCGACACCCGCGTACCCGAACCGGTGGCCGGACATCTGCTCACCGCCCTGCGCCGCGCCCTGACCGAAGCGACGGCCCGCGCGGCCGTCTCCCGGGTCGAGGTCACCGTGGACGCGACCGGCGCGGCGGCGGACGGGGGCCGGGACGGCGTACGGCTGACGGTCTTCGACGACGGCGAGCGCGAGGAGGGCGCCGGGCGCCCGGCGGACGGCACGACGACGACCTGGTGGTCGCCGCTGTGACCGCGCGGCCCCGGGGCGCGGAGGCACTGCCTTTACCCTCTCTTCGGCCGCTCATTCCCCGGCGTCGGGTGTAGTCGGCCGTACGGCGGGCAGGCGCCACGACGAAGGGGACTGAGCGACGTCGCGGGCGTCCGCCAGGGCTGTCGGGGACCGACACGGACGGACAGGGCGGTGACATGACCTCCACGGCACCGCCGCGTCTGGCGGGGCGGCCGGCCTTTCTGGTCATCGACGGCAGGGTGGCCGCCGGGCGGGCGCTGCTCGTCGCGCGCGGCCGGCTGGTCCACGGGTGCACGGACATCCTGGCCGAGGCCCTGGCCGCGCTGCCGGCCGGCGTCTCCCGGCTCGACCTGGACATGGGCGACGTGGAGTTCATGGACCCGGGCGGGCTGCGCTTCCTCGACCTGCTGGGCGGCTACAGCCACCGGGAGGCGGTGCCGGCGACGACGGCGAACTGGCGGGGCCAGCCGCTGCGCGTCCTGGAGCTGGCCGGTCTGGACACCACCGACCCGCTGCGCACCACGACCGTCGCCGAGCGGCTGCACGTCCTGGAGGAGGAGGTCGACCAGCTGCGCCGCGCGATCGCCTCCCGTCCGGTCATCGACCAGGCGCGGGGCGTACTGATGGCCCTGCACACCTGCACCTCGGACGAGGCCTGGGACATCCTCCGGGAGGCCTCCCAGCTCTCCAACACCAAGCTGCGCGACATCGCCGCCGCGGTCACGGCGGGCGCCGAGAACGACGGCCCGCCGCCACCCCCGGAGGTACGGGCGGCCCTGCGCACGGCCCTGTCCAGGCTCGGCCGCTGACACCGGCCGGCTCCGAGACCGTGCCGGGGGAGCACCGGTCGAAGTCGGTGGGCCCTCCGGGAGAGGGAACCTCAAAGGGCGGGGCCGGCAGGCGGATCAGCTCTCGGTGAGCATGCCCTCGCGCAGCCGCGCCAGCAGGCGCGAGATGAGACGGGAGACGTGCATCTGGGACACGCCCAGGCGTTCGCCGATCTCCTTCTGCGTCAGCTCGTCGACGAAACGCCAGTGAATGATCTGCCGGTCGCGTTCGTCCAGCTCGGAGATCATCGGAGCGAGCGCGTGGAAGTCCTCGACCAGGCTGAGCGCGGTGTCATCGGCGCCTATGAAGTCCGCGAGGGCGGACTCGCCGTCCTCGCTGCCGTTGATGGCCGCGTCCAGGGACGACGAGTTGTAGCCGTTGGACGCCAGACGCGCCTCCACGACCTCGTCCTCGGGGAGGTTCATCAGCTCGGACAGTTCCTTGGTGGTGGGGGTGCGGCCCAGCCGGGTGCTCAGCTCCTCGGTTGCCCGGGCCAGCTGCATGCGCGCCTCCTGCAGGCGCCGGGGCACGTGCACGGCCCATGAGGTGTCCCGGAAGAACCGCTTCATCTCACCGACGATGTACGGCACGGAGAAGGAGGTGAACTCGACCTCGCGGGTCAGCTCGAACCGGTCGATGGCCTTGATCAGGCCGATCATGCCGACCTGGACGATGTCTTCCATCTCCTCCGGCCCGCGGCTGCGGAACCGGGCGGCCGCGAAGCGGACGAGGGACATGTTCATCTCGATCAGCGTGTTGCGTGCGTACTGGTAATCGGGCGTGCCCTCCTCCAGCTTCGAGAGCCGGTCGAAGAACAGCCGCGACAACTCCCGCGCGTCCTTGGGCGCCACCTTCGACGGGTCGCCGATGTCCGGCAACCCGGTGGAACGCTCGACAGTCTCTACGGTCGTCGTTGTCACGTCTTCCCTCCCGGTGAACCGCCCCTGTGGCCGTCGGCTCGCGCCGACGCAGCTGCGTCTGCCCTGTTCGTCGCCCCGCATGCCTCCGCCCTCCAATTTCGTTGGCGACGTCACGCATGCGCCGGCGCGGAGGACGAGAGAGTCGCCGGGGCGTACGCGTGCAGTGGTCCGGCGTGACGTGAACTCGGCGGAGGCGGGCATGCGGGGGTTCTCGGACGAGGAGGATGCCATGACCATGACCGGCCAGTCGCCGTCCAGCGCACCGCAGCCCGACTGCCCCTCTTGCCGTGAGCCGGGACATCAGACGGTCCCGGAACGTCGAGAGCCGGAACGAGAGCGCTTGAACCGCAGATGGAACGAGATCCTGCAGGAGACGCGGGTCGCGCAGACCGGTGTGCAGATTCTCTTCGGATTCCTGCTCAGCGTGGCCTTCACGCCGTACTTCCACAAACTGGAGACCTTCGATCACGTGGTGTACGTGATCACTGTGATACTCGGAGCCTCCGGTACGGGGGCGCTGATCGCGCCGGTGTCCATACACCGCCTCCTGTCCGGGCAACGCATGAAGGACCACATCGTCGAGGTCGCGGGCCGGCTGATGGTCTGCGGACTGGTGCTCCTCGCCTTGACGATCGGCGGCACGCTGCTGCTTCTCCTTCACGTCGTGGTGCCGGGCCTGCTCGCCGAATTGCTGGTCGGCGGCGTCATGTTGTGGTTCGCCTTGTGCTGGTACGGGCTGCCTGTCTGGCTCCGCCGACGCTCCGCCCGCGATGAGCGGGCATGAGAGGGAGGCACCCTTCAGCGCGTAGTGGCAGAGGCCGACGGGTTCCTGGTGGCCGTCGGCCCTCTCGTTCCGGCGCCGGTCCGCCGTGCCGCGTCCCCACCGCTGATCGCGCGTCAGGGCTGCGCCGTGGACGTGCCGGACACGGGCGGCACCCCCACCGGGGTCCTGCCCGAGATCGCCGCCCGCGCCACCGGTGGTGCGGGAGACTCCGTCCGGGCGATCTTCCGGCGCGTCACGGCCGGTCCGAGGCCGCCCGGCGGGGAGAATCGGCCGCGGGCCCGGTGCCGGCGTCCGACGCCGGACGCTCCGACGCAGGTCAGAACGATTTTGCCCGAGAGGGCAGGAGTGGGGCGGGTGGGACTCGAACCCACGGCCGACGGATTATGAGTCCGCTGCTCTAACCGGCTGAGCTACCGCCCCATAGCGGCGTGTCGCGTACAGGTGTGCGCGCCGTCTGCCGCAGCATAGCCGCTCATACGATCTCCTGCCTCGGATGGTCGGCTGCCGCGACGCCTTCATGACCTTGAGGACTCCGCGGCGTGCCGCGTGGTTCCCGGGACAGGGAAGGAGACATGAAAAAGGACCCCTGAGGGGCCCTCGTTCACCGTGCTCCCCCGACTGGACTCGAACCAGTAACCTGCCGGTTAACAGCCGGCTGCTCTGCCAATTGAGCTACGGAGGACCGAGCTCCCCGGACTGGACTCGAACCAGTAACCTGCCGGTTAACAGCCGGCTGCTCTGCCAATTGAGCTACCGAGGAAAGTCTCGTATCGCATCGAACGCCTCGACCTGGGTATTCGCCAGGGGGCGCGCGCTCGCTGCGACACATACATTAGCGCAAGCAGGGGGGTGCTCCGCCAATCGGTACTCTCCGGCACCTCGGAGCCAGCGAAGAGAAGGGTGGCAGCCATGCGTTACCGGCTCACGTTCGTCGTCGGACTGGCGGCGGGATACGTGCTCGGCACGAAGGCCGGGCGGGAGCGTTACGAGCAGTTGCGGAAGTCCGCGCGGCAGGTCGCGCAGAACCCGGCGGTGCGCAACACCGCCGAGTCGGCGGCCCAGCAGGGCCGGCACTTCGCGGACAGGGCGTACCACGTGGTGAGCGACAAGGTGGGTGACCGGATGCCCGACTCGGTGGCCCAGCGGGTCCGCTCCCTGCGGGAACGCAGCACGAACGGCACCGGCCCGGACGACTGGGGCACCAGCAACACCTGAGTCGCAAGCCCCCACCGGGTACGGCCACGCCTCCCGGTGCGGCAGAATTTCGGGCATGGGGATAGTCGCCGGGTTGGACAGTTCGCCCGATTTCACTCGTATCGTCGTCTGCGATTCGGAGACGGGCGCGGTGCTGCGCCAGGGCTACGCGCCGCACCCGCTGGAGAGCCCCGAGGGCGGGGGCCGGCCCGCGGACGTCGATCCGCAGGCCTGGCTGCTGTCCCTCGGGGAGGCGGCCGGCGGCGGACTGCTGGAGGGCGTGCAGGCCATCGGCGTGTCGGCGCAGGCCAACTCCGTGGTGCCGCTGGACGCGCAGGGCAACACCGTGCGCCCGGCCATGGTGGGCGGCGACAAGCGCGCGCAGGTGGCCGCGGCGGATCTGATCGACGGGCTCGGCGGCCGTGAGGCGTGGGCGCAGGCCGTGGGCTCGGTGCCGCAGGCCGCGCAGCCCGTGACGAAGCTGCGCTGGCTGGCGCGGAACGAGCCGGACGCCGCCGCGCGCACCGCCGTCCTGCTCCAGGCCCACGACTGGCTGGTGTGGCAGCTGCTCGGACGGCCGGTCCGGCGGACCACCGACCGGGGCGGGGCCTCCGGGACCGGCTACTGGTCGGCGGCGACCGGCGGTTACCGGCCCGACCTGGTCGAGCTGGCGCTCGGCCACCAGGTGATGCTGCCGGAGGTGATCGGCCCGGCCGAGGCCGCCGGCACGACACCGGAGGGGCTGCTGATCTCCGCCGGTACCGGCGAGACCCAGGCCGCCGCCTTCGGGCTCGGGATCGGGCTGGGCGACGCGGTGGTGTCGCTGGGCGCGTCCGGGTCCGTGATGGCCGTGCACACCGAGCCGCTCGTCGACCAGTCCGGGATGATCACCGCCCTCGCCGACGCCACCGGCATGCACCTGCCGGTCGTCACCACCCTGAACGCCGTACGGACCCTGCGCGGCGCCGCCGAGCTGCTCGGCGTGCCGGACCTGGAGAGCCTGTCCGAGCTGGCGATGAAGTCGACGCCCGGCGCGCACGGGCTGGTGCTGCTCCCCTACCTGGAAGGCGAGCGGACGCCGAACCTGCCGCACACCGCCGGCACCCTCGCCGGCCTCAGGCGCGAGTCGATGCGGCCGGAGCACCTGGCGCGGGCCGCGTTCGAGGGCATGCTGTGCGGTCTCGGCGACGCCCTCGACGTGCTGCGCGGCCGGGGCGTGGACGTGCGCCGGGTCTTCCTGCTGGGCGCGGCGGCCGAGCTGCCGGCCGTGCAGGCGGCGGCGCCCGCGCTGTTCGGGACGCAGGTCGTCGTGCCGCAGCCCGCGGACTACGCGGCGATCGGCTCGGCCCGGCAGGCGGCCTGGGCGCTGGGCGCCTCCCAGGGCACGCTGGACCCGCGCACCCCGCCCGTCTGGCAGGGCGCGGTGGCCCAGGTGCTGGAGCCGGGCGAGGAGCTGGCGGTGGGCCAGGCCGTGCGGCAGCAGTTCGTCTCGGTGCGCGAGCAGACCCACCCGGGCGCGCTGCGGACCTGACGCGCGGCGCGCTGCCGACCTGACGCCGGCGGTGGCGCTCGTAGGCCGGAATTTGCCGCGCTCTTGGGTTAATCGGTTGAGGTAACGCTGGTCGAGTGTCCGACGATAGGGGCCAGGGGCAACCACCTGCCTCCGTCGCCGACCCCGAGAGACCCAGCGTGCTCATACGACTTTTGCGGACCCATCTCCAGCCCTACCGAAAATCCATCGCCCTGCTGGTGACGCTGCAGTTCCTGCAGACCTGCGCGTCGCTGTACCTGCCGACCCTGAACGCGGACATCATCGACAACGGTGTCGTACAGGGGGACTCGGGCTACATCCTGAGCTACGGCGCCCTGATGATCGGCATCTCCCTGGCCCAGGTGGTGTGCAACATCGGCGCCGTCTACTACGGCGCGCGCACGGCCGCCGCCCTCGGCCGGGACGTGCGGGGTGCCGTCTTCGACCGGGTGCAGTCCTTCTCGGCGCGCGAGCTGGGCGGCTTCGGCGCGCCCTCGCTGATCACCCGGACGACCAACGACGTGCAGCAGGTCCAGATGCTGGCCCTGATGACGTTCACGCTGATGGTGTCGGCGCCCATCATGTGCGTCGGCGGCATCGTGATGGCGCTCGGTCTGGACGTGCCGCTGTCCGGGGTGCTGGTCGCGGTCGTGCCGGTGCTGGCGGTCTGCGTCACGCTGATCGTGCGGCGGCTGCGCCCGCTGTTCCGGGCGATGCAGGTGCGGCTGGACACCGTCAACCGGGTGCTGCGCGAGCAGATCACCGGCAACCGCGTGATCCGCGCCTTCGTGCGGGACGAGTACGAGCAGCAGCGCTTCCGGAAGGCCAACACCGACCTCACCGAGGTGGCGCTGGGCACCGGCAACCTGCTCGCGCTGATGTTCCCGGTGGTGATGACGGTGGTGAACCTGTCGTCGATCGCCGTGGTGTGGTTCGGCGCCCACCGGATCGACAGCGGCGGGATGCAGATCGGCGACCTGACCGCGTTCCTCGCCTATCTGATGCAGATCGTCATGTCCGTGATGATGGCCACCTTCATGTTCATGATGGTGCCGCGCGCGGAGGTGTGCGCCGAGCGCATCCAGGAGGTCCTGGACACCGAGAGCAGCGTGGTGCCGCCGGTGGCGCCGGTCACCGAGCTGCGCCGGCACGGGCATCTGGAGATCCGCGGCGCGGGCTTCCGCTACCCGGGGGCCGAGGAGCCGGTGCTCAGGAACATCGAGCTGGCCGCCAGGCCGGGCGAGACGACCGCCGTCATCGGCTCGACCGGCAGCGGAAAGTCGACCCTCCTCGGGCTGGTCCCCCGGCTCTTCGACGCCACCGACGGGGAGGTGCTGGTCGACGGGGTGGACGTACGGACCGTCGACCCGAAGGTGCTGGCCAAGATCGTGGGTCTGGTGCCGCAGAAGCCGTACCTCTTCGCGGGCACCGTGGCGACCAACCTGCGCTACGGGAATCCGGACGCCACGGACGAGGAGCTGTGGCACGCCCTGGAGGTGGCGCAGGCCAGGGAGTTCGTCTCCGAGCTGGAGGGCGGACTCGACGCGCCGGTCGCGCAGGGCGGCACCAACGTGTCGGGCGGCCAGCGGCAGCGGCTCGCCATCGCCCGGACGCTGGTCCAGCGTCCGGAGATCTACCTCTTCGACGACTCCTTCTCCGCGCTCGACTACGCCACCGACGCGGCGCTGCGGGCCGAGCTGGGCCGGGAGACGGCCGAGGCGACCGTGGTGATCGTCGCGCAGCGGGTGGCGACCATCCGGGACGCGGACCGGATCGTGGTGCTGGACGAGGGCCGGGTGGTCGGCGTCGGCCGGCACCACGAGCTGATGGCGGACAACGAGACCTACCGGGAGATCGTGCTCTCCCAGCTGACGGAAGCGGAGGCCGCCTGATGGCCGGACCGGCGGGTCGCATGATGGCCGGGGGCGGCCCCGACCAGCGTTCGATGGACTTCAAGGGGTCGGGCAAACGGCTCGTCGCCCGGTTCCGGCCGGAGCGGGCGACGCTGTTCACCCTGGTGGGCTGCATCGTCCTCAGCGTCGGCCTGAGCGTGGTCGGGCCGAAGATCCTCGGCCGGGCCACCGACCTGGTCTTCGCGGGCATCGTCGGGCGGGACATGCCGTCCGGGGCCACCAAGGAGCAGGTCCTGCGGTCCATGCGGGAGCGCGGGGACGGCCAGATCGCCGACATGCTCCGCAGCACCGACTTCACCCCGGGCCAGGGCATCGACTTCGACGCGGTGGGCCGGGTGCTGCTGCTGGCGCTGGCCGTGTTCGCGGTGGCCGGGCTGCTGATGGCGGTCGCCACCCGGCTGGTGAACCGGGCGGTCAACCGCACCATGTTCCGGCTGCGCGAGGACGTGCAGACGAAACTGTCGCGGCTGCCGCTGTCCTACTTCGACAAGCGGCAGCGCGGCGAGGTGCTCAGCCGTGCGACCAACGACATCGACAACATCGGGCAGACGCTCCAGCAGTCGATGGGCCAGCTGATCAACTCGCTGCTCACCATCATCGGCGTGCTGGCGATGATGTTCTACGTCTCCTGGATCCTCGCGCTGGTCGCGCTGGTGACCGTGCCGCTGTCGTTCGTGGTGGCCACCCGGGTGGGCAAGCGGTCGCAGCCGCAGTTCGTGCGGCAGTGGCGTACGACGGGGCAGCTGAACGCGCACATCGAGGAGATGTACACCGGGCACGCGCTGGTGAAGGTGTTCGGGCGGCAGGAGGAGTCGGCGAAGCAGTTCGCCGAGCAGAACGAGGAGCTGTACGAGGCCGGGTTCAGGGCGCAGTTCAACAGCGGCATCATGCAGCCGCTGATGATGTTCGTGTCCAACCTGAACTACGTGCTGGTGGCGGTGGTCGGCGGCCTGCGGGTGGCCTCGGGTTCGCTGTCCATCGGTGACGTGCAGGCCTTCATCCAGTACTCCCGGCAGTTCTCCATGCCGCTGACGCAGGTGGCGTCGATGGCGAACCTGGTGCAGTCGGGTGTGGCCTCGGCGGAGCGGGTCTTCGAGCTGCTGGACGCCGAGGAGCAGTCGGCGGACCCGATCCCGGGCACCCGGCCCGAGGACCTGCGCGGGCGGGTGGCGCTGGAGCAGGTGTCCTTCCGGTACGACCCGGACAAGCCGCTGATCGAGGACCTGTCGCTGAAGGTGGAGCCGGGTCACACCGTCGCCATCGTCGGACCGACGGGGGCCGGCAAGACGACCCTGGTCAACCTGCTGATGCGGTTCTACGAGGTGTCCGGCGGCCGGATCACGCTGGACGGCGTGGACATCGCGAAGATGTCCCGGGACGAGCTGCGGGCCGGCATCGGCATGGTGCTCCAGGACACCTGGCTGTTCGGCGGCACCATCGCGGAGAACATCGCGTACGGGGCGTCCCGGGAGGTCACGCGCGGGGAGATCGAGGAGGCGGCGCGGGCCGCGCACGCCGACCGGTTCGTGCGGACGCTGCCCGACGGCTACGACACCGTGATCGACGACGAGGGTTCGGGGGTGAGCGCCGGTGAGAAGCAGCTCATCACCATCGCGCGGGCGTTCCTGTCCGACCCGGTGATCCTCGTCCTCGACGAGGCGACGTCGTCCGTGGACACCCGTACCGAGGTGCTGATCCAGAAGGGGATGGCCAAGCTGGCGCACGGGCGGACCTCGTTCGTGATCGCGCACCGGCTGTCGACGATCCGGGACGCGGATACGATCCTGGTGATGGAGAACGGGTCGATCGTCGAGCAGGGCACGCACACGGCGCTGCTCGCGGCGGACGGGGCGTACGCACGGCTGTACCGGGCGCAGTTCGCGCAGGCGGTGGCCGAGGTGGAGTAGCCCGTCCGCCCCCGTCGGGGCTCCGTGGGCGTCGTCCGGATGAGATCTCCCCCCAGTCCCCTCATATTGGTAGGGAGCGGGACAATTCCCTTGTCCGGCCGACGCCCGCACACCGGAGCGAGGGGCCATGGCCACCACCACCGAGGGAACCGAGGGAGACGCCGGCCGTCCGGCCGGCCTGAAGGCCGACGCGATCGGCTTCGTCGACGCGCTGGTCATCGGACTCAACGCGACCTCACCGGCCTATTCGCTGGCGGCGGTCATCGGCCCGGTCGTCGCGCTGGTCGGGATCTACGCGCCCGGCGTGATGTTCGCGTCCTTCGTGCCGATGCTGCTGATCGCCTCCGCGTTCTACTACCTCAACAAGGTCGACCAGGACTGCGGGACGACCTTCTCGTGGGTCACCCGGGCCATGGGCCCGTGGTCCGGGTGGCTCGGCGGGTGGGCCATCGCCATGACCGGCGTGCTGGTCGTCGGCTCGCTCGCGGACGTCGCCGTCACCTTCGGACTGCTGACCGTGGGGCTGGACGGCTGGGCCGAGAACGAGGTCGTGCGGCAGTTGCTGACGGTGCTGGTCATCCTGGTGATGACCGGGGTGTGCGTAATCGGCACCGAGCTGTCGGCCCGGGTGCAGAACGTGCTGATCCTCGCGCAGGTCGCCTGTCTGCTCGCCTTCGCGGTGGTGGCGCTGTACCGGGTCTACGCGGGCACCGGCACCCTCGACTCGGTCAAACCCGCGGCCGACTGGATGAACCCCTTCGGCTCCGGGGGTGCGTCCCTGACGGCGGCGCTGCTGCTGGGGGTGTTCATCTACTGGGGCTGGGAATCGGCGGTCAACCTCACCGAGGAGATCAGGGACTCGGCGTCCGCCCCCGGCCGGGCCGCGGTGTGGTCGACGATCGTGCTGCTGGTGACGTACGTGGCGGTGGGTTTCGCGGTGGTGGCGTACGCCGGGCCGCTGTTCCTCTCCGAGAACGCCGGGGAGGAGGAGTTCGTCTTCGCCCTGCTGGCCGGCGAGGCCATGGGCGGCTGGGACTGGGTGGTGCTGCTCGCGGTGTCCACGTCCGCGCTGGCCTCGACCCAGACGACGATCATCCCCGCCTCGCGCACGGCGCTGTCCATGGCCCGCCGCCAGGCGCTGCCCGCCCGCTTCGGCCGCATCCACCCGCGCTACCGGACACCCGACGTGAGCACCTGGTGGGTGGCCGGGATCGCCATCGTCTGGTACCTCGTGGTCCGGCAGATCAGCGAGAACGCCCTCTTCGACTCGCTCACCGCGCTGTCGCTGCTGATCGCGTTCTACTACGCCCTGACGGGCATCGCCTGCGCGGTGTACTACCGGCGCCGGCTCACCGAGAGCCTGCGCAACCTGCTGCTGATCGGGGTGGGTCCGCTGGTCGGGGCGGGGCTGCTGATCTGGCTGCTGGTGGAGTCCGTGATCGACATGGCCGACCCCGCCAACTCCTACAGCGGGGTGTCCTGGCTGGGGCTCGGTCCCCCGCTGGTCATCGGCATCGGCATCGCCCTGGTCGGGGTGGTCGTGATGCTCGTGTGGCGGTTCGTGTCACCGGCGTTCTGGTCGGAGCGGCCCGGTGTGGCGGGCCCGGAGCCCCTGACGGACAAGGAGAGCTGAGATGTCGGTCGTCCTCGGATACGACGAGTCGGCCGGCGCGGTGCGCGCGCTGCGGGTCGCGGTGGAGGTGTCGGCCGCGTTCGGCGAGCCGCTGGTGCTCGTCTACGGTGCCGCGGCCCCCGGGTCCATGGGCGAGGAGTACGGCTCCCACCACGAGGCGCTGGTGGAGGCGGGGCGGACGGCGCTGCGCCATGCCGTGGAGGCTGCGGACGAGGCGGGGGTGCCGAGCACGGTCGAGATCATCGACGAGAAGCCCGCCCAGGCCCTGCTCACGGCGGCCGCCCGGCACGGGGCGCGGGTGATCGTGGTGGGCAGCTGGGGCGAGAGCCCGATGCGCGGGGCCCTGCTGGGCTCCACCCCGCACAAGCTGCTGCACCTGTCGACGGTCCCGGTGCTGTGCGTGCCGACGGAGGCGTGAGGGCCGCCGCGGTGGCCCGGCTCAGTCCAGGTAGCCGCGGAGCTGGTCCGCGTACGCGTGGTCGCGGAGTTTGTTGAGGGTCTTGGACTCGATCTGCCGTATCCGCTCCCGGGTCACGCCGAAGATGCGGCCTATCTCCTCCAGCGTGCGGGGCCGGCCGTCGGCCAGGCCGTAGCGGAGCTGGACGACCTTGCGCTCGCGCTCGCCGAGGGTGGAGAGGACCGCCTCCAGGTGCTGGCGCAGCAGCAGGAAGGCGGCCGACTCGACGGGGCTGGCGGCGTCGCCGTCCTCGATCAGGTCGCCGAGGGCGACGTCGTCCTCCTCGCCGACCGGGGCGTGCAGCGAGACCGGCTCCTGGGCGAGGCGCAGCACCTCGCCGACCCGCTCGGGGGCGAGGTCCAGGTGGTCGGCGACCTCCTGCGGCGTGGGCTCGTAGCCGCGTTCCTGGAGCATGCGGCGCTGGACGCGGACGACCCGGTTGATCAGCTCCACGACGTGGACCGGGACGCGGATGGTGCGGGCCTGGTCGGCCAGGGCGCGGGACATGGCCTGCCGGATCCACCAGGTGGCGTAGGTGGAGAACTTGTAGCCGCGGGCGTAGTCGAACTTCTCCACGGCCCGGATCAGCCCGAGGTTCCCCTCCTGGACCAGGTCGAGCATGGTCAGTCCGCGCCCGACGTACCGCTTCGCCACCGACACCACGAGCCGCAGGTTCGCCTCGATCAGGCGGCGCTTGGCGACCCGGCCCAGGACGACGATCCGGTCCAGGTCGAGGGCGAGGCTGCTGTCCAGATCGGGGGTGAGGCGCAGCTTCTCCTCGGCGAACAGCCCGGCCTCCACGCGCCGCGCCAGGTCGACCTCCTCGGCCGCGCTGAGCAGCGGGATCCGCCCGATCTCGCGGAGGTACTGCCGGAACAGGTCGGAGGAGGGCCCACCGGACTCGGTACGGGTGGGCGGCGGCGGTTCGACGGACCCGGCGGGCTCGGCGGGCTCGGCGGGCTCGGCGGGCTCGTTCTCCGGGGGCATGGCGACGAGGACCCCGCGCTCGGCGTCCGGCTCCGCGCCGTCGGTACTGGCGTCGGTCTGGGTGAGGGTCTGGGTCTGCACGGGGGCGACCTCCAGGATGGACGCGGCCGGCGGGGGCCGGCGGCGGTACTTCGGGGGGCGGAGTCGGCTCGCTCGCCGCCGTCCGCCCCGTACGCCGTGAAACGGAACCGCGGGAACCGGGGACCCGCCGGAACGGATCGGCCACACTCCGAGGACTCAGGCACCGCCCCCAGTGTGGGGTACGACACATCACCGCCACGAGGGGCGTGCGGTGACTTTTTGCGTCCGGGGGGTGACCGCCTGGTTACCCGGGGTCGGGACTAGAGGGCGGCGGCGCCGTGGACGCGGAGGTTCTGGTCGTACTGCTGGAGGATCCAGAGTTCGTTCTGGACGGCCGCCAGTTCGGCCGGGTCGCCGTGGCCGGAGAGGCGGGTGAGGCGGCC
>NZ_QHJH01000174.1 GCF_003947455.1 Streptomyces sp. WAC 04229
GGGTGGTGGTTCGGGGGTGGTCAGGGGGTGCCGAAGACCTTTTCCCGGTGGGCGCGCCAGCGTTCCATCATCGCGGCGATCTCGCCGTCGATGAACTCGAAGAACGCCAGCGTCTCCGACATGCGGCGGCCCGCCGGGCTCTTTGCGCCCAGGCTCGCGACGCCCTCGCGCAGGGCGCTCTCCCAGCGCTTGAGGACGGCCTCTCGGTTGGTGAGGGCCTCGTACCACTGGTTGCTGTGCACCCGGTACCGCTCCCGCCGGGAGCCGGGTTCGCGCTCGCGGGAGACCATGTGCTGCTGCGAGAGGTAGCGCACGGCGCCGGAGACGGCGGCCGGGCTGACCTGGAGGCATTCGCCCAGTTCCGCCGAGGTCAGCGAGCCCGAGTCGGAGGCCAGCAGCGCGGCGAAGACCCGGGCCGGCATCCGCTGCATCCCCGCCTCGACGAGCTGGGCCGCGAAGCCTTCGACGAACTTCGACACCGCCTCGGGGTCGCGCTCCGCGCCCCCCGCCTCCGCTGCTTCGCTCATCCCTCGATCATCCCTCACATCCTGACGGTTTCTTAACTTCACAAATTTGTGAATACACTGTACTTTCCGAATCATGACGAAGGCAATCAGCGTCTCCGGGCTCCACAAGTCGTTCGGGCGGACGCACGCACTGGACGGACTCGACCTGGAGGTCGAGACGGGCGAGGTGCACGGCTTCCTCGGACCCAACGGCGCCGGCAAGTCCACCACCATCCGCGTCCTGCTCGGCCTGCTGCGCGGCGACTCCGGCGCCGCCCAGGTGCTGGGCCGCGATCCGTGGACCGACGCCGTCGAGGCGCACCGGCGGATCGCCTACGTGCCCGGCGACGTGACCCTGTGGCGCAATCTCTCCGGCGGCGAGGTCATCGACCTCTACGGGCGGCTGCGCGGCGGCCTGGACAAGGCGCGCCGGGCGGAACTGGTCGAACGGTTCGAGCTGGACCCGACCAAGAAGGGGCGCACGTACTCCAAGGGCAACCGGCAGAAGGTCGCGCTCGTCGCCGCCTTCGCCTCCGACGTCGACCTGCTGATCCTCGACGAACCCACCTCCGGACTCGACCCGTTGATGGAGGAGGTCTTCCAGCGGTGCGTGGCCGAGGAGCGCGAGCGCGGCCGGACGGTGCTGCTCTCCTCCCACATCCTCAGCGAGGTCGAGGAGCTGTGCGACCGCGTCAGCATCATCCGCAAGGGGCGGACCGTGGAGAGCGGCTCGCTCGCCGAGCTGCGCCACCTGACCCGCACCAGCGTGAGCGCCGAACTCGCGGGTGCGCCCAACGGCTTGGCGGGCCTGCCCGGCGTGCACGACCTCGACGTCCAGGGCCACCGGGTCCGGCTCCAGGTCGACACCGACAAACTGGACGCCGTACTCCGGTCGCTGAGCGAGTCGGGCGTGCGGTCGCTGACGTCGACGCCGCCCACGCTGGAGGAGCTGTTCCTGCGGCACTACCAGGCCGAGGACGCCGTCGGCGAGGAGGTGGCGGCGCGATGACCGCCACCGCCGCCCCCGGGGTACGGCCCGGCAGCTCGCGCCAACTGGCCGGCACCGGCACACTGCTGCGGTTCGCGCTGCGCCGGGACCGGGTGATGATCCCGGTCTGGGTCGCGGTGAACGCCCTCATGGTCCTGTCCATGCCGGGCACCATCGAGGGCCTGTACGGCACCGCCGCCGAACGTGCCGACCTGGTACGGCAGATGGAGACCAACTCCTCGCTGCGCGCCATGGTCGGCCCGCTCTTCGACGACGGCCTGGGCGCCCTCACCGCCTGGCGGGTCGGCGTGTACGCCGCCGCGCTCGCCGCCGTGACCAGCCTGCTCGTCGTCGTACGGCACACCCGCGACGAGGAGGAGAGCGGACGGCAGGAGGTCGTCGCCTCCGGCATGGTCGGCCGCCGCGCCTCGCTGACGGCGGCCCTGCTCGCGGCGGCGGTCGCGAACGCCGCCCTCGCACTGCTCGTGACCGCCGGTCTGGCCGGACAGGGGGCTGCCGGAGCGGTGGCCTTCGGGCTGGGCGTCGCGGGTGTCGGGATGCTCTTCGCGACCATGGCGGCGATCGTCGCCCAGCTGACCGAGAGCGCGCGGCTGGCCCGGGGGCTGACGGCCGGGGTGCTGGGCGGGGCCTTCGTGCTGCGCGCCGCCGGCGACTCCGCGACGGTCGACGGTTCGTCGGTGCTGACGTGGCTGTCGCCGCTCGGGTGGCTGGAGAACCTGCGCCCCTTCGCCGGCGAACGGTGGTGGGTGCTGGCGCTGATCGCCGGTGCGGCGGTGGTGCAGGGCGCGGTGGCCTACGGGCTCGCCGGGCGCCGGGACCTCGGCATGAGCTTCCTGCCGACCCGGCCGGGACCGGCCACCGGGCGGCTTTCGACGGCCGGTGCGCTGGCCTGGCGGCTGCAACGGGGCAGCGTCCTCGGCTGGAGCGTCGGCTTCCTCCTCGCCGGGCTCGTGTACGGCGGGATGACGGAGGGCGCTGCGGACCTGGTCGGGGACAACGAGCAGGCCCGCCTGATCATCGAGCGGATGGGCGGACAGGCCCAGATCACCGACGCGTTCGTGTCGGCGATGGTCGGGATGCTCGGGCTGGTCGCCGCGCTCTACGTCGTGGCGTCGGTGCTGCGGCTCAGCGGAGAGGAGACGTCCGGGCGCGCGGAGCCGGTGCTCGCGGGCGCCGTGGGGCGGCTGCGGTGGGCGGCGGGACACCTCGTCGTCGCCTTCGGCGGCGCGGCGCTCATCATGCTGCTCGCCGGCGCCGGTTTCGCGGCCGGCTACGGGCGGGACGCCGGGGCGATCCTCGGCGCGTGCCTCGTGCAGCTGCCCGCGGTGTGGGTGATCGGCGGGGCGGCGGTGCTGCTGCACGGGGTGCTGCCGCGGGGCGCGGTCGCCGCGTGGGGGATCGCGGGAGCGGTGCTGCTGCTCGGCTGGGTGGGACCGGCACTGGACGT
This sequence comes from Streptomyces sp. WAC 04229, assembly GCF_003947455.1. Taxonomy (GTDB): domain Bacteria; phylum Actinomycetota; class Actinomycetes; order Streptomycetales; family Streptomycetaceae; genus Streptomyces. The sequence continues at coordinate 2,963 of NZ_QHJH01000174.1, forward strand.
GCCGCAGGCGGTGCTGGACGTCTCCCCGTTCGGTCATCTGCCGAAGCTGCCGGGCGGGGAGATGAGCTGGTCACCGGTGCTGGTGCTGCTGCTGATCGCGGGGGTGCTGGTGGCGGCGGGGCTGGCGGGGCTGCGGAGGCGGGACATGAGCACCTGAGCCGGTGCGGCGAACCGGAGGGCGGGCCTTCGGCGTCCTGACGGGCATGAAGCGAGATGCGGTGACGTGCGGTGGATGTGTGGTCTCGGCGGCGGGGGCCGTGGGGGCCCTGTGGCTGTGGGGGGCATCCGATCGCACGCAGCGGCATCTGGGCCGCAAGTTCGAGAACAACGGGCAGGACTTCGGCGCCGCCCTCGTCGAACTGCCCCTCGTGGTGGTGGCCGGCGCGGTCCTGCCCGGGCTGGTGTGGGGGCTGGGCGCCTGGCTGCTCTCGCGGCGGGGGCGTGGTCGCTAGCGCTCACAGGTGCACGGGTAGCCCCGTCAGGCCCCGCATCACGAAGTTCGGCCTCCGCTCCGGTTCCGCCGCGAGCCGCAGCGTCGGGGCCCGCTCCAGCAGGGAGGTCATGGACGCCGCGAGTTCGATCCGGGCGAGCGGCGCGCCGATGCAGTAGTGGATGCCGGCGCTGAAGGAGATGTGCGGGTTGTCCCGGCGGGCGAGGTCGAGGCGGTCCGGGTCGGCGAACACCGCCGGGTCGTGGTTGGCGGAGCCGAAGAGCAGCGCCACCTCGGCGCCGCGCGGGATCGTCGTCCCGTCGATCTCGATCTCGTCCAGCACCCAGCGCTCGAACATCTGGAGCGGGGTGTCGTAGCGCATCAGCTCCTCGACCGCGGTCGGGACGAGGGAGTGGTCGGCGCGCAGGGCCGCCAGCTGGTCCGGGTTCCGGAACAGGGCCAGCCAGCCGTTGGCCGTCGCGTTCACCGTGGCCTCGTGACCGGCGTTCAGGAGCAGCACGCAGGTCGAGATCATCTCCTGCTCGGTGAGGCGGTCGTCGTCCTCGTCGTGGGCCGCGATCAGACCGGAGACGAGGTCCTCGCCGGGTTCCTTGCGGCGGGCGGCGATCAGGCCGCGCAGGTAGTCCGAGAAGTCGAGCGAGGCGCGGACTGCCCTCGCCGCGGTCTCCTCGGACGGGTTCAGCTCGTACATCCCGCAGATGTCCGCGGACCAGGGCCGCAAGGGGGCCCGGTCGGCCTCCGGGATGCCCAGCATCTCGGCGATCACCGCGACCGGCAGCGGCTCGGCCACGTCGGTGAGCAGATCGCCGCCGCCCGCCGCCACCACCCCGGCGACCAGGTCGTCCGCCAGCGCGCGCACGTACGGCTTCAGCCGCTCCACCGTGCGCGGTGTGAACGCCTTCGACACCAGGCGCCGGATACGGGTGTGGTCCGGCGGCTCCAGGTCGAGCATCCCGTGGTCGTTGAGCGTGTGGAAGGGCTCCTGCTCCGGCGGGGGCGGGGTGCGGCCGAACTCCTCGTGCGAGAAACGGTGCTGGTAGGTCCGCCCCAGACGCCGGTCGCGCAGCAGCGCCGAGACGTCGGCGTGGTGCGGGACCAGCCACTGGTCGCTCGGCTCGTAGTAGTGCACCCGGCCCCGGTCCCGCAGCTCGGCGAAGGCGGGGTAGGGGTCGGCGACGAACGCGGGGTCCCACGGGTCGAAGCGTGCGGTGCTGTCGGTGGCGGCCATGGACGGACGCTAGCCGGTGGCATCGACGCTGACCAGAGGCCGCGGGCCCGCCGCCGACCCGCCGCTGCCCCTCGCGGCCGAGCCCTCAGCCCGGCGTCACCAGCCGTGCCTCGTAGGCGAACACCGCCGCCTGGGTGCGGTCTCTGAGGCCCAGCTTCACCAGGATGCGGCTGACGTGCGTCTTGATCGTCGACTCGGCGACCACCAGGCGCTCGGCGATCTCCGAATTCGACAGGCCCTGCGCGATCAGCACCAGGACCTCCGTCTCCCGCTCGGTCAGGTCCCCGTAGGCCGCCTGCGCCGAGGGCATCAGGCGCGGGGCGTCGGAGAGCTTGGAGAACTCGGTGATCAGGCGCTTGGTGATCGAGGGCGCGAGCAGGGCCTCCCCGGCCGCGACCACCCGGACGCCGTCGGCCAGCTGGCGGGCGGAGGCGTCCTTGAGGAGGAAGCCGGAGGCGCCCGCGCGCAGCGCCTGGTACACGTACTCGTCCAGGTCGAAGGTGGTCAGCACCAGGACCTTCGACGTGCCGTCGGCGGCGACGATCTCCCGGGTCGCCTCGATGCCGTTCAACTCCGGCATGCGGATGTCCATCAGGACGACGTCGGGTGCGAGTTCGCGGACGCGGTCGACCGCCTCCCGGCCGTTGACCGCCTCGCCGACGACCTCGATGTCCGGCATCGCGTTCAACAGGACCGAGAAGCCCTCGCGCACCATCATCTGGTCGTCCGCGATCAGTACCCGGATCGTGCGGCCGGTCATGCGTCACCCTCGCTCACCGCGGTGACCGGCAGGAACACCGCCACCTCGTAGCCCCCGTCGTCGGTCGGGCCGGCCGTCATCTCGCCGTTCAGCATCGACACCCGCTCGCGCATGCCGGTGACTCCGTGTCCGGCGCCGGGGGACGGCTTGACCAGGGTGTTCGCCGGGATGGCGGTGTTGACTATGCGCAGGCCCAGGCCGCCCAGGACGTAGGAGACCTCCACGCGGGCCGTCGCGCCGGGCGCGTGCCGCAGGGTGTTGCTCAGCGCCTCCTGCACGATCCGGTACGCCGACAGCTCCACGCCGGGCGGCAGCTCGCGCACCGCGCCGGTCACCGCCTTCTCCACGCCCAGACCGGCCTCGCGGACGTTGGCGAGCAGGGCGTCCAGGTCGGTCAGCGTGGGCTGCGGGGCGTCCGGGGCCTCGTAGTCCTCGGCGCGGACGACACCGAGGACGCGGCGCAGCTCGGTGAGGGCGGCCACCGCGTTCTCCCGGATGGTGGCGAAGGCGCGCTCCAGCTCCTCCGGCGGATTCTCCACCCGGTAGGGCGCGGCCTCCGCCTGGATGGCGACCACCGACATGTGGTGGGCGACCACGTCGTGCAGCTCGCGGGCGATGTTGGTGCGCTCCTCCAGCAGGGTGCGCCGGGACCGCTCGTGCGCGGTGACCGTCTGCTGGGCGGTCACCTGCCGGCGGGCGTCGCGGCGGATGTGCCAGAGCGAGATCGCGAGCAGGGCGAAGGCGGTGAGCAGCAGCAGGGGTGCGGAGTTGCTGCCGTACTGGCCCGGGCCCCACAGGGACTCGTTGAAGAAGGCGTAGGCCGCGGTGATGACCCACATCCACACGGCGGTGCGCGGACGGGTGCGTATCGCCACGATCACCAGTACGGCGGTGTGGCACATGAACGCCCCCGGCAGCCACGGCCAGTCCCCCCAGCTGCTGCCGAGCAGCGCCACCACGGGCGTGGCCACCATGGACATCCAGAAGGCGCCGACCGGCCGGACCAGGGTGGCCAGCACCGGGAGGGCGCACACCAGCCCGCTCAGCAGGGTCCACTGGCTGCTGTAACCGCCCACCAGGCCGCCGTAGAAGCACAGCAGCGCCGCGCCGGCCACCGCCAGATACGGGACGCGGGCCGCGTACGGCCGCATCCGCGCGGGCAGGCGGCGGACCCACGGGGCGTCCGGGGCCGTGCGGGACAGCGGGCGGTAGGCGAAGGCGTCGTGGAACAGGTCCTCGCGCAGGCCGCTCAGGGCGTCCTTGGCGAGCCGGTACTCGGGGCTGCGGGTCGCCTTCGCGTCGCCGGGAGGCGTGCTACCCGTCTGGGTCGTCTCGGTCACGTTGCCACGGTAGGGGGCGGTGGGAGGGGCCGTCGTCACCAGTGAGAGGGGTCCTTGGGCATCCGCCTCAGGTACTACGGGGGCCGGGGACGGGCCGCGCGCGCCCATCGAAGTCAGTACCCCGAGGGGCGCACGAGGCCCGACTCGTACGCGAACACGGCCGCCTGGGTGCGGTCCCTGAGCCCCAGTTTCACCAGGATGCGGCCCACATGGGTCTTCACCGTCTGCTCGGCGACGACCAGGCGCTGGGCGATCTCGGCGTTCGACAGGCCCTGTGCGATCAGGGCGAGCACCTCCGTCTCCCGCTCGGTCAGCTCACCCACGCGGGCCTTCAGCGGGGCGCGCGGCCGGTCGCCCAGCCGGGAGAACTCCGCGATCAGACGGCGGGTGATGCCCGGCGCGAGCAGGGCGTCCCCGGACGCCACCACCCGGACCGCCTCGGCGAGCTGGTCGGCGGACGCGTCCTTCAGCAGGAACCCGGAGGCCCCGGCCCGCAGCGCCTCGTACACGTACTCGTCGAGGTCGAACGTGGTCAGCACCAGCACCCTGATCTCCGGGGTCGCCCCGGTGATCAGGCGGGTGGCCTCGATGCCGCCCAGCTCGGGCATGCGGATGTCCATCAGGACGACGTCCGGGGCCTGCTCGGCGACCTTGGCGACGGCGTCCAGGCCGTCCACCGCCTGCCCGATCACCTCGATGTCCGGCTGGGTGTTGAGCAGCACGGTGAACCCCTGCCGGACCATCTGCTGGTCGTCGGCGATCAGGACACGGATCACGCGCCCGTCGCTGCTGGCGCTGCTGGTCGTCATCGGGTGTCGTCCTCGGGGATGTGGTGGGCGGGCATGTGGTGGGCGGGGGATTCGTCCGTGCCGGCGGGTTCGTCGGCGACCGCGGGTTCGGCGCCGTCGACCGGCAGGAACGCCGCCACCTGGTAGCCGCCGCCCGGCAGTGCGTGCGCGGTCAGGCTGCCGTCGAGCATCGCCACCCGCTCCCGCATGCCGAGCAGCCCGTGCCCCGCCCCCTGCGACGGTGCCGGCGCCCGCTTCGGGCGGGTGTTGGAGACCTCCACGCGCAGCCCGATCGGGAGGTACGTGAGGTGGACCCGGGCGGTCGCGCCGGGCGCGTGCCGCAGGACGTTGCTGAGCGCCTCCTGGACGATCCGGTACGCCGACAGCTCCACGCCGGGCGGCAGGGGCCGGCGCGTGCCGCTCGTCCCGGTGGTGACGGTCAGTCCCGCGGCCCTGATGTTCTCCACCAGCGTGTCGAGCCGGTCGAGGGTGGGCTGCGGGGCGTGCGGCACGGAATCGCCGCCCTCGGCCTCCAGTACGTCGGGGTGCTCGGAGCGCAGCACGCCCAGCACCCGGCGCAGCTCGGTGAGCGCCTCCAGCGCGTTCTGCCGGATGCCCGCGAGGTTCTCCCTCAACTCGTCCGGCGGGTCCTCGACGAGAAGGGGGGCGACCTGGGCCTGGATGGATATCACCGACATGTGGTGGGCGACCACGTCGTGCAACTCGCGCGCGATGCGGCTGCGTTCCTCCAGCAGGGTGCGCCGGGCCCGCTCCTCGGCGGTGAGCGAGGTCTGCTCGGCCAACTGGTTGCGGGCCTCACGGCGGCCTCGCAGGGCGATGCCGAGGACGACGACGACCGTGAACAGGATGACGGCGAGCTGGCCGGTCGGCAGGTAGTTCGGGGCACCGATCACGCCCTGCACGACGTAGGTGGGGAGCGCGGTGAGGAGCAGCGCTTCCACGGACACCCGGGTGCGCACCCGCAGGGCGAGCAGCAGCATCACGAACAGGTGCGCGATGAGCCCGGCGGCGGTCCAGGGCCACGTGAACTCGTAACCGCCCGGGTCCATCTGGAGCCGCACGGCGAAGGCCCCCACCAGCATGCCCGCCATGGACAGCCACCACGCCGCGACCGGCCGCCACAGCGCCAGGACCATCGCGCAGGCCTCCGCGAGAGCGATGACGAAGGCGAATCCGGGGTCGACCCCGGCGTTCTCACCGACCTGGGCCGCGTCGCCGAGCAGCACGCCGAGGGCGGCCAGGCAGACGATCCCGTGCGGGAACCAGCGCAGCCACACCGACGGCGGCAGCGGATCCGGCCGCCAGGTCCACAGGTCGTCGTGGAGCACCCCCAGCACGCGTTCGACGCGGCCCCGGGCCGTGTGTCGTATCCCCCGTCGTGTCACGGGCCCCACCCTAGACATGACGTGCACCCACCGTCCCCGTCCGGCCGTCCGGGCGGTGGGCCCGGACGATCTTGGAACGGCGCCGCCCTCCACCGCGCTCGCAGGAGCGAAAGGCGGCCCAGCAGCCCGCCAGGACCAGCGCGAACACCGGGAGCCAGGCGATCCGGGCCGCGACCCAGTCCAGGCCGTCGGGGCGCGTGTGCAGGCCGGGCAGGCGGCCCAGGAGGAGGCTGCCGGCCGTGGTGGCCATCAGCGCCGTCTGGTGCCAGAGGAAGATCGTCATCGCGGAGAGGTTGACCAGGGCGACGGCCGCCCACGCCACCGGCCGCCGCATCGCGCGGCGCAGCCGGTCGCGCAGCAGCAGGGCGAGGCCGCACTGCGCCAGACCGAAGGTGACTGCGGCCAGGGTCGGCGGATTGAGGTTCGACACCGGGGCGCCCGGGACGCCCACCATCGAGGCCGGATAGCCCGCCCAGGCGACGAGCGCCGCGGTCGCCGCCGTACCTCCGGTGAGCAGGATCCAGCCGCTGCGGCGGCGGGCCAGTTCGCCGCGGGTCCAGGCGGCGCCGAGGGTGAAGGGGACCAGCCAGCCGGCCGCGAGGTTGAGCCAGCCGAGCCAGGACGGGGCGCCGAAACCGAAGCGCAGCAGGTCGACGTGGAGGACGACGACCAGCGGCCACAGCGGGCTCAGCCGCGTCAGCAGCGGCGTCGCAGCCGTCAGCGCCGCGAAGACCAGCAGGAACCACATCGGGGAGAGGGCCAGTTTCACCAGCGTGTGGACGGTGCCGAACTCCGCGCCGGTCATGAGCAGCAGCGCGGCCGTCACCGTCCACAGGCCGAGGACGGCCAGGACCGGTCGGAACAGCCGGGAGAGGCGGGCGGACAGCCAGCGGCCGTAGGACTCGCCCCGGGCACGGGCGGATGCGTAGCCACGGGTGGCGACATGACCGCCGACCAGGAAGAACACGGCGAGGGTCTGGAAGGCCCAGGAGACCGGGGCCAGCCAGGGCATGTCCCCCAACGGGCTCGCCGCACGCAGGCTGTTGCCGTCGGCGACCAGGGCCGTCACCAGCCAGTGCCCGAGGACCACCCCGAGGATGGCGAAGGCGCGCAGGGCGTCGACGGCCCGGTCCCTCGACGCGGGCGTGGCGGCGTCGATCCGGCCGGCGGAGTGGAACAGGCGCCGCCGGGCGGTACCGGGCCACCGGGTGGGGGCCTCCCGCCTGGGGCTCGGCCGGGTCTCCGGGATCTCCAGCGTCGCTCGGAGCGCACGGGGCGTTCGGCGCGCACGGCGCGTACGGAGCGCTCGCGTCACGTCAGTCATGGGTCACCTCCGTGGTCTCGCCCAGGGCGATCCGGGCCAGGTTCGTCAGGGAGAGGGAGCCGGGGTCGAAGTAGTCGCTGTGGCCGCCGTCGCCGGCGTCGAAGACCCGGGCGCCGAACTCCGGGGAGACCGGGTCGGTACCGAAGCCGACGGTGGTGCCGAACAGCCCGGTGCTGAGGTGCGGAACGTGCTCCACCCAGTCGTCGTCGCCCCGCGCCGCCCAGATCCGGGCGCCGCTGCGCAGGCCGGCGGCCGTGTCGGCGCCGGTGCCCGGGCTGCCGAGCAGGGCCATGTCGGAGACGTCGAGGCCGTCGGCGGCGCGGGCGCAGACCACCGAGCCGTAGGAGTGGCAGAGGAGGGTGAGACGGGTGCCGGGGCCGGCGATCCGGCGCAGGTCGGCGACGAGGGCGCGCAGCTTCGGGGCGGCCCGCTCTGCGCGACCGGTGGTGGCGACGGTGGTGCTGATCGTGCCCGGCGTCTCGTACCCCATCCAGGCGACGACCGCGGTGCGGGTCCCGGCGGGCGCCTGCGCGACGAGCTGCCGGTGCAGAGCGACGGCGGCGGCGCGGAACCGGCCGTAGGTGTCGAGGCCGGTGTCGGAGCCGGGGACCAGGACGGCGACGCGGTCGGCCTGCGCCAGGTCGCCGAGTACCTCGGTGGCCAGTCCGGCGCCCCGGCCGTCGAAGGCGAGGAGGCGTCGGGACGGGTCGGCCATCGCACGGTCGGCCGCGGCACGGTGACGGTCGCCGTGGTCGGCGGCCATCCGGGACGCCTCGGCGGCGTTGGCCCGGTGGGCCGCGTACGTCTCGGCCAGCGTGGCGGCCGTCGGCGCCGGCGGCTCGGCGGGGGGCGGGGCCGGGATCCGGGGCTGCGCGGCACCGGAGAGCGGGAGGACCACGGCACCGGTGATGAGGGCCGCGCACACGGCACGGCGCCACTTGCCCGCGTACCGCCGCCAACGTACCGCCGTACCGGGCCACATGGCCGCTCCCCTCCGGCACGCCCGCCCATCGGGCCCGCCTTCAAGGGAAGTTATGAATCGGACCCTGTAACCCGCGTCCCGCCAGGGAACTCACCTGGCTGGTAGCTCTCAGGTACTACGGGTACGACGCGAACCACCGGACGCCGATCCTCCGAATCACCGGACGCCGATCCTCCGAACCGCCGGACGCCGAACCGAAGAACCGCCGAACCGCCGAACCGCCGGACCTTGTCGGCCTCACCACGCCAACTGCGCGATCTCCTCCGCCACCACCGCACACGCGTCCGCCGCCGGGTCGATCAGCGGGAAGTGGCCGACGTCCTCCAGCAGGGTCACGCCCACCACCTCCCCGGCCTTCGCCGCCGCGTCGGCGTACGCGTCGGCGACCGCCTGCGGCACGTCCACGTCGGCCCGGCCCTGGACCAGGGTCGTCGCGATGCCGGTGGGCAGCAGCAGGGCGGGGTCGGCGTAGGGACGGCGTTCGGTGAACAGGTCGCCCCCGCCCAGGAACTGACGCGCCGCTCCCCCGCACACCTCGAGCTTGTCGGCGACCTCGAAGTCCGCGATCGGGGCGAGTGCGACCACGCCCCGCAGCGGCGCCGGGCGGTCGGTGCGCCACGGGGCGTCGGCGGGCAGCAGGTGCCGGGCCGCCGCCCACAGGGCGAGGTGCCCGCCGGCGGAGTGGCCGGTGAGCACCGTACGGCGCGCGTCGGCCCGCGGGAGGTGCCGCCGCACCAGCCCGGGCAGCGCGTCCAGCGCGGCGGCCACGTCGTCGAGGGTCTCGGGCCACCGCCCCGCCACGGGCCCGCCCGTACCGGCGTCACCGCCCCGCGCACCGCGCCGGTACTCCACACTCGCCACGGCGAAGCCCCGCTCCGCCAGGAACCCGGCGAACGGGCTGACATGGCGACGGTCGTACGGCGCCCGCCACGAGCCTCCGTGCAGGACCACCACGACGGGAGCGGCGTCGCCCGGCCCCGCGGCGGCACGCGGCGCGTAGAAGTCGATCACCTGGTCGGGGTCGTCGCCGTACCCGGCCGTGCTGTCGGGGTCCACCGCCGGGTGCGCGAAGGCCGATTTCTCCTCCGCGGCGTTCCTCGCGGCAGCGGTGCCCGGTTCTGCTGCGGCGTCCGGCATGCTCAACCTCTCGGCGAAGGAACGGTGTTGGCGGACCGGATGAGTGGAAATCGGCCGTTGGCGGGACGTTATCAGGCCGATAACGTGCGCGGACATGGGGATGTGACGCTGGGTGAGGACCAAACGATTCGCCCGGCCCCCACCCTTCACCCGCGGGTGACGCCACCACTTCCGCGCGTCACCCCAGCGTCCGCGCCAGCACCAGGGCCGCCCGCTCCACGTCCGCGAAGCCGACGTACAGCGGTGTGAAACCGAAGCGCAGGACGTCCGGGGCGCGGAAGTCACCGACCACGCCGCCCTCGATCAGCCGCTTCATGACCTCGCCCGCGTCGTCGCAGCGCAGGGCGACCTGACTGCCGCGCTCCGCGTGCGCGGCCGGGGTCACGGACTCCACCCGGCCGAGGGGTACGTACGCCCCGACGCAGCGCAGGAAGAAGTCCGTCAGCGCCAGCGACTTGGCCCGCACCGCCGCCACCGAGACACCGTCCTCGTCCCACACGTCGAGCGCCGCGTCCAGGGCGAGCAGGGAGAGGATGTCCGGCGTGCCGACCCTGCCGCGCACCGCTCCGGACGCCGGGGCGTACGCGGGGCGCATGCCGAACGGCTCGGCGTGCGAGTTCCAGCCCGGCAGCGGGGAGTCGAAGCGGGGCTGGAGGTCGCGGCGCACATACAGGTAGGCGGGCGAACCGGGGCCGCCGTTGAGGTACTTGTAGGTGCAGCCGACCGCCAGGTCGACGCCGTGTTCGTCGAGCCCGACCGGCAGCGCGCCCGCGCTGTGGCACAGGTCCCAGACGGCGTACGCCCCGCACGCGTGCACCGCGCGGGTGAGCGCGGGCAGGTCGTGCAGCCGGCCGGTGCGGTAGTCGACGTGGTTGAGCAGGACGGCGGCGGTGCGGGCGCCGAGCGCGGAGGGCACCTCGGCCGGGGTGACCGGGCGCAGCGTGCAGCCGGTCATCCGGGCCGCCGACTCGGCGATGTACCCGTCCGTGGGGAAGGTGGTGGCGTCGACGAGGATCTCGTCCCGGCCCGCACCGCCCCCGTCCTCCTGCGCCATGCGCACGGCGGCGACGAGCGCCTTGAAGACGTTCACGCTCGTGGAGTCGCCCACCACGATCTGCCCGGACGCCGCGCCGACCAGCGGTGCGATCCGGTCGCCGATCCGCTCGGGCGCGGTCCACCAGCCGCTCTCCTCCCAGGAACGGATGCGCAGCTCGCCCCACTGGCGGCGGACGACGTCGTCCACGCGCGCGGGCACGTGCGCGGGGAGGGCGCCGAGCGAGTTGCCGTCCAGGTACGTCACGTCGTCGAGGACGAACCGGTCGCGCAGCGCGGACAGCGGGTCGGCGACGTCCAGCTGCTCGGCCTCGCTCCTCAGCTCAGACATAGGACCGCGCCGTCCACAGCTCGGGGAACACGTTGCCGCGGGCCCGCTTCTCCAGCCAGGCCACCCCGGCGGAACCGCCCGTGCCGGTCTTCGAGCCCATCGCGCGGCGGGTGGCGACCAGGTGGTCGTTGCGCCAGCGCCAGACCAGTTCGGCGACGTCGGTGAGGGCCTCGCCGAGGCGGGCCAGCTCGCCGTTCTGGTCGCCCTTGTAGACGGCCGTCCAGGCGGCCTCCACCTCGGGTGCCGCCTCGTACTTCCGGGTGACGTCCCGCTTGAGCACGGCGTCCGGTATGTCGTACCCGCGCCGGTCGAGCAGCCGGACCACCTCGTCGTACAGGCTCGGCTCGTGCAGCGCCTTCTCCAGTTCCGCGTGGACGCGCGGGGCGCCGCGGTGCGGGACGAGCATCGAGGCGGACTTCTCGCCGAGCAGGAACTCCATGCGGCGGTACATCGCCGACTGGAAGCCGGAGCCCTCGCCGAGGGCGGCCCGGTAGGAGTTGAACTGGGCCGGGGTGAGCTGCCCCAGGGGCGTCCAGGAGGCGTTCAGCGCCTCCAGCTCCCGTACCGAACGCTTGAGCGCGTCGGTCGCCACCGGGATCCGGTCCTCGCGCAGGGCGCGGGCGGCGGTCTCCCATTCGTGGACGATGACGGTGAACCACAGCTCCATGACCTGGGTCGTGACCAGGAAGACCATCTCTCCGGGATCGTCGGAGAGGGTGTGCTGGAGATGGGTGAGCACGTCCGCCTGGACATAGTCCTCGTACGGCGTGCTGCCCTCGAAGTCGAGATTCGGGGCTTCGTGGGACATCGCTGTCTCCTGATGTGCACGGGTAGCGGTCCGCCCTGCCGTTACCGGCACGGGGCCCCGGTCCCCAACGGCATCCTCCGCAATCGTCGCAGGAAACCGCAAGGCCCGCCCGCGCACGGCGGACGGGCCGGGGGTGTTCCCCGCTCTAGCCGAGCACCTCGGCCGCGGCGGGCGAGGAGTCCTTCAGGAACTGGGCGCAGCGCTCGTACTCCTCCTTCTCGCCGATCGCCTGGGCGGCGCGGGCGAGGGCGTGCAGGGCGCGCAGGAAGCCGCGGTTCGGCTCGTGCTCCCAGGGCACCGGGCCGTGCCCCTTCCAGCCGCTGCGGCGCAGGGCGTCCAGGCCGCGGTGGTAGCCCGTACGGGCGTACGCGTACGACTCCACGACGCTGCCCCGCTCGAACGCCTCGTCGGCCAGGCGGGCCCAGGCGAGCGAGGACGTCGGGTACTTCGCGGCGACGTCGGCGGGGGAGGTGCCGCCCGCCAGCAGTTCGCGGGGCCCGGGGTCGTCGGGGAGGTGGGTCGGGGGC
>NZ_QHJH01000175.1 GCF_003947455.1 Streptomyces sp. WAC 04229
ACACGAAGGCCTCCTGGTTGGCGGAGCGGTTCCTCGACAGCTCCACTCCACAACCGGAGGCCTTCGCCGTCCTACAGATTCAGACCGTGTCGTCACACAAACTCGACCAACCTGGCTGGGCAGTACAACTAGGACCCCCCGTCCCGGGCAGACGACGCCCACCGGACACGGGTCCGGTCGTACCGCACCTCCGGGAATCGGCGGAATCATGCGTTCCGTTTGGTCCGCGCCGGGCACACTGATTCCGGCAGTACCCGGGCGATCACGGGGCAGGATGGTTTCGGCAGGGTCCGGTACGGCCTACGGAGGGTGGGCCCACGGGCCCCCGAAGGAGAAGGGGCGCCTGGTGTTCACAAGCGTTTTGATGATCGAGAAGGCCCTGACGTCCGCCGACGTGGAGTTCGTCACCACCTTGCACGGCGAGGAGACGGTCGCCTTCCACGTGCTGCTCCAGCCGCGCGGCGATCAGGCCGACAGGCTGCTGAGAGCGATCGACGACGTCGCGCTCGGCGAGCTGGACGACGCCGTCCGGGAGGGTGAGACGCCCGAGGGCGACGACGCGCAGAGCGTCGGCCGGCGCGCACTGGAGGTGTCCCTCACCGCCCTGCGCGCGTCCGGCGCCGAGGCCGACGGCCGGCTGATCGAGGACCATCCGCTGGACGAGCTGAAGTCCCTGGTCCTGGAGATCGGCGCCGACGAGGTGATCGTCCTGACGGACCCGCACTACGTGGAGGAGTTCTTCCACCGCGACTGGGCCTCCCGGGCCCGGCACAAGGTCGGCGTGCCGGTCCTGAAACTGTTCTCCCACAGCAAGGCATAGGCTGGTGCCGCGCTCCCGCCCAGGGGGCGCGCCAACCAGCAGACCACCCGCCGCACCCCTGGGAGAACAGCGCATGGCACCCGGCCTTCCCACCGCCATGGACCGACCGCACTTCATCGGCATCGGCGGCGCCGGAATGTCGGGCATCGCCAGGATCCTCGCCCAGCGCGGCGCCCAGGTGGCGGGCAGCGACGCCAAGGAGTCCGAGACCGCCGAGGCGCTGCGCGCCCTGGGTGCCACCGTGCACATCGGGCACGCGGCGGAGCACCTCGCCGACGACGCGAGCTGCGTCGTCGTGTCGTCCGCGATCCGCCAGGACAACCCGGAGCTGGCCCGCGCAGCCGAGCTGGGCGTCCCGGTCGTGCACCGCTCCGACGCCCTCGCCGCCCTGATGCACGGCCTGCGCCCGATCGCGGTGGCCGGCACCCACGGCAAGACCACCACCACCTCGATGCTCGCGGTCAGCCTGTCCGAGCTGGGCCTGAACCCCTCGTACGCCATCGGCGGCGACCTGGACACGCCCGGCTCCAACGCCCTGCACGGCGACGGCGAGATCTTCGTCGCCGAGGCGGACGAAAGCGACCGCAGCTTCCACAAGTACGCCCCCGAGGTCGCCATCGTCCTCAACGTCGAGCTGGACCACCACGCCAACTACGCCTCGATGGACGAGATCTACGAGTCCTTCGAGACCTTCGCCGACCGGATCGTCCCCGGCGGCACCCTGGTGGTCGCGGCCGACCAGCAGGGCGCCCGGGAGCTGACGCGGCGCCTGGCCGGCAAGGTGCGGACCGTGACCTACGGGGAGTCCGAGGACGCCGACGTGCGCATCCTGTCAGTCGTCCCGCAGGGCCTGAAGAGCGAGGTCACGGTGGTGCTGGACGGCACGGAGCTGACCTTCGCGGTCTCCGTCCCCGGCCGCCACTACGCCCACAACGCCGTCGCCGCCCTGGCCGCGGGCGCGGCCCTCGGCGTCCCCGCCGCCGAGCTGGCCCCCGCCCTGGCCGCCTACACGGGCGTCAAGCGGCGCCTCCAGCTCAAGGGCGAGGCGGCCGGCGTCCAGGTCGTGGACTCCTACGCGCACCACCCCACCGAGATGACGGCCGACCTGGAGGCCATGCGCGCCGCGGTGGGCGACGCCCGCATCCTGGTCCTCTTCCAGCCGCACCTCTTCTCCCGCACCCAGGAACTGGGCAAGGAGATGGGCCAGGCGCTGTCCCTGGCGGACGCCTCGGTCGTCCTGGACATCTACCCGGCCCGCGAGGACCCGATCCCGGGCATCACCAGCGACCTGATCATCGAGGCGGCCCGGGCCGCCGGCGCCGACGTCACGCCGGTCCACGACAAGGCCGGCGCGCCCGCGGTGGTCGCGGGAATGGCGAAGGCCGGCGATCTCGTTCTCACCATGGGCGCGGGCGACGTCACCGACCTCGGACCGCGCATCCTGGACCAGCTGTCGAGCACCGGAAACTAAGGGGCTGAGGACTCATGTCGTACGACGTCGAGAAGCCGGACGAGCAGTGGCGCGCGGAGCTGGCCCCGGCCGAGTACGCCGTGCTGCGCCAGGCCGGCACCGAACCGGCCTTCACCGGTGAGTACACCGACACCAAGACCGAGGGCGTCTACTCCTGCCGGGCCTGCGGCGCGGACCTGTTCACCTCCACGACCAAGTTCGAGTCGCACTGCGGCTGGCCGTCCTTCTTCGACCCGAAGGACACCGACGCGGTCGAGCTGATCGAGGACCGCTCGCACGGGATGGTCCGCACCGAGGTGCGCTGCGCCCGCTGCGGCTCGCACCTCGGCCACGTCTTCCAGGGCGAGGGCTACCCGACCCCGACCGACCAGCGGTACTGCATCAACAGCATCTCGCTGCGGCTGACGCCCGCGGAGGACTGAGTCACCGGGCGGCGGACGCGTCACGGACGGCGGCCGGGAGCGTCACGGTGAACACCGTCGCGCCCGGCTCGCCGTCCACCTCGACCGTGCCGCCGTGCGCGCGCACCAGCGAGGCGGCGACGGACAGACCCAGGCCGCTGCCGCCCCGGTCGCGGCTGCGGGCCTTGTCGACGCGGTAGAAGCGGTCGAAGATCCGTTCCCGGTCCGCCGCCGGGATGCCAGGACCCGCGTCGGCCACCGACACCCGGACCGCGTCCGCCCCGCCGGAGACGGTGACCGAGACCGCGGTGCCCGGCGGGGTGTGCACGGCCGCGTTGGTGAGCAGGTTGTCGAGAACCTGCCGGATGCGCTGCGGGTCGAGCCGCAGCTTCACCACCGCCGCACCCGCCCGCACCGTCAGCGGACGGTCCGGGTGACCGGCGCGGAAGGCGTCCGCGGCCTGCCGCACCAGCTCCGTCAGATCCGCGTCCTCCCGGCGCAGCGGCGCCTCCACCTCGTCGGCGTCCAGCCGGGCGAGCAGCAGCAGGTCGTCCAGGAGCACCCCCATCCGCGCGGCCTCCGCCCGCAGCCGGGCCAGGTGCCGCTCCCGTTCCGCGGGCTCGTTGGCCGCCGCGTACTGGAAGAGGTCGGCGTAGCCCCGCACCGACATCAGCGGCGTGCGCAGCTCGTGCGAGGCGTCGGCGACGAACCGGCGCAGCCGCCGCTCCGCCTCCGCCCGCACGGCCAGCGACGCGTCGATGTGCTCCAGCATCGTGTTGAACGCGGTCCGCAGCTCCGCCACCTCCTGCCCGCCGTCGCGCCCGTCGGCCCGCAGTGGGAGCCGGGCAGCCGACTCGGTCAGGTCGTGCGAGGCGATGCCGTGCGCCGTGCTCGCCATGTCGCTCAGCGGTTTCAGGCCGCGCCGCAGCATCCGCCGCCCGAACACCACCAGGGCGAGCAGTGCCAGCCCGAAGGCGACGACCTGCACCGTGACCAGCTGGTCGACGGTGTCCTCGACGTCCCCCATGGGCGCCGCGCTGACCAGCACCACCCCGGGCTCCACCTCGCAGGCGCGCAGCAGGTAGGGACCGTGCCCGCCGATCCGCACCGTGCGGGTGATGTCCTCCTTTGAGCGGGCCATCGTCCGCGCCAGGTCGGTCAGGGCCCGGCTGTCGGCCGGCACCTCGGCGGGCGTGCGCAGGTCGGCCGAGCCGCCGGAGACGTCGTACACGGCCGTGTACCAGCCGTAGTACGGCTTGCGTTGCACCGTGCCGTGCGTCGCCGCGTCCTTGGACTGCACGACCTGCACCAGCTTCATCTGGTCGGCGAGCTGCCGCTCCAGGTAGTCCCGCATGTACGCGGTCAGCACCGTGCCGACCACCGCGAAGACCAGCAGCGACAGCACCCCGAGGCCCAGCGCCAGCCGGGTCCCGAGCCGCAGCCCCCGGTAGGCGCGCCACCCCCGCCGGATCACCGGGCCGTCTCCCGGATCGCGTACCCGAAGCCCCGCACCGTCCGGATCAGCGGCTCACCCGTGTCGTCGAGCTTGCGCCGCAGCCGGCTGACGACCAGCTCGACGACGTTGGACCGGCCGCCGAACCCGTACTCCCACACGTGGTCGAGGATCTGCGCCTTCGTCAGCACCGACGGCGACCTGCGCATCAGGTAGCGCAGCACCTCGAACTCCGTCGGCGTCAGCGACAGCCGCCGCCCGCCGCGCCGCACCTCGCGCGTGTCCTCGTCCACCTCCAGGTCCGCCACCCGCAGCACCGACCGCGGTGACCCCGGCCCGGCGCTGCGCCGCAGCACCGTCCGCAGCCGGGCCATCAGCTCCTCCACCGCGAACGGCTTGACCAGGTAGTCGTCGCCGCCCCGGGTCAGCCCCGCCACCCGGTCGGCCACCCCGTCCCGCGCCGTCAGGAACACCACCGGCACCATCGTGCCCGAGCGGCGCAGCCGGTCCAGGACGCCGAAGCCGTCGACGTCCGGCAGCATCAGGTCGAGCACCACGATGTCCGGACGGAACCCGGCGGCCAGCCGCAGCGCCTGCTCGCCGGTGTTCGCGGTGACCGCCTCCCACCCCTCGTACCGGGCGACCGTGGCCACGAGATCGGCGATGGGCGGGTCGTCGTCCACGACGAGGAGTCGCACTTTGTCCACCCGCACATACTGCGCCACCGGGCGCCCGAACCCCTAGGGCCGCCGGGCCGACCGGCCGGACGTCTCGGCGGCCTCAGGCGCTGCGGCGGGCGGTGAGCAGCAAGTACTCCCACTCGAGGACACCGGCCTCGAGCGCACCGCGCGCCAGGTCCACGAGAGCCGCGTCCAGGGCGGCGGTGCGCTCGGGGTCGTCGGCCAGGTTCCGGTAGACGCTGATCGTCGGCCCGTACGCGGACTTGAAGAACGCGCGGAATTCCTCCGGCTCGCCGAACGTGTCCACGCGAAGCGACCGCCGGTGTGCTTCGACGCCCGTGACACGGTCGCCGAGCAGCATCCGCACGTGTTCCTCCCGACCCCACAACGGCGGGGGCTGGGCACCGGGAGGGGGCGGCGGCGCATACGGTTTCATGATCGCGAACATCTGCCCGACGAACCCCTCGGGGGTCCAGTTCAGGAGCCCGATCGTGCCACCCGGCCTGCAGACGCGCACCAACTCGTCGGCGGCGGCCTGGTGATGGGGAGCGAACATGACTCCCACGCAGGACATCACGGTGTCGAAGGACCCGTCCTCGAACGGCAGATCCTCGGCATCCGCCTCCTGCCACCTCACTGCCGCGCCGCGCGCTTCGGCCTCTCTCCGGCCCACGTCCAGCAGTTCGGGAGTGAGGTCGGAGGCCACCACGTCCCCGCCGGCCAAGGCGGCCGGGATCGAGGCGTTCCCCGATCCGGCGGCCACGTCCAGCACCCGGTCGCCGTCCTTGATCCCGCAGGCCTCCACGAGGGCGGGGCCCAGACCGGCCACGACATCCCGTGCCACCGCCGGATAGTCCCCGAGGGCCCACATCGAGCGGTGCTTCGCCTTGAGCGCGCGGTCGGCCTCACGCGCCTGTGCCGTCCCGGTCATGTGCCCCGCCTCCACGCGGTACCGATGGCTGCCCTTCTTCGAGGATAGGGACGCGGCGGCCGCCTCGCCCGGCGAGCGTGACCTGGGAGGGCCGGTGTGAGCCGGATGCGTCCCGGCGGGCCCGCTCCTAGACTGAGACGGTGCCTGATCGCCTCGGATGTGCGAGTGGAGGCGCAGAGCGATGGCAACGGTTCTGTTCATAGTCAGCGGTGCGACGTACTGGGTGCTGAAGGACGGCACACGATATGCGACGGGATATTGGGCGGAGGAGTTCGCCAAGCCGTACAAGGCCCTGACGGATGCCGGTCACGCCGTCGTGGTGGCGACTCCGGGCGGCACGACTCCGAACGTCGACATGATGAGCCTCCGTCCGTCGATGGCGGGCGGGGAGCAAGGCGCCCTGGACCTGGAGTCCGTCATCCGGGACGCCGAGGTGATGCGTCGTCCGCTGAGGCTCTCGGACGTTCGTCTGGAGGACTACGACGCGGTGTACCTGCCGGGTGGGCACGGCCCGATGGCGGATCTCGCCTTCGACGCCGACGCCGGCCGGCTCCTGACGGCACAACTCGGCTCCGGCGCACCGTTGTTCATCGTGTGCCATGCGCCCGCCGCGATGCTGGCGACCCGGATCCACGGGGTGTCGCCGTTCGAGGGGTACAAGGCCACGGGTTTCACCAACGAGGAGGAAGAGGGCGTCGGCCTGGCTCCCCGGGCGACCTGGCTCCTGGAGACGGAGCTGAAGGACCAGGTCGGTGTCCAGTACAGCCGGGGACCCGTCTGGGAGCCGTTCATGGTCGAGGACCGGAATCTGGTCACCGGGCAGAACCCGGCCTCCGCCGAGGTGCTGGCCGAGCGGCTGCTGAAGGTCCTCGCCTGAGGAGGGCAGGGAGCATGCGGGAGTTCATGGTCGAACTGACCACCGCGGTCCCGGAAGGGACCGACCCGGCGGAGGTCGACCGGCGGCGCGCGGCGGAGGCCGTCCGCGCCGGGGAGCTGGCTGAGCAGGGGCGCCTCTTCCGGCTGTGGCGCCCGGTGGGGGAGGTGCGCAGCGTCGGCATATGGCGAGCCGACGACGAGTCCGATCTGCGGTCGAACGTGTTGGGCAGCCTGCCCCTGTGGCCGTGGATGACCGCCGCGGTCACGCCCTTGCAGCCGCACCCGAACGATCCCGGCCCGACCGGATGAGCGTCGCGCGGCGCGCGGGGGTCAGAGCAACTGCTGACCGCCGTCGATGTCGTACGTGGCCCCGGTCAGCGCCTCGTTGCGCATGATGTGGAGGGCGAGATCGGCGACGTCCTCCGGCCCGACCACGCGGCGGATCGGCAGGGTCGACCTCAGTTCCTCCCGCCTCGCCTCGAGACCATCACCCAGCAGGGATGCCGAGAGCGGCGTGTCGACGAAGCCGGCCGCGATGAGGTTCACGCGCACGGGGGCCAGTTCGAGGGCCAGATTGGCGGTGAGAGCGGGAAGCGCCGCGGTGAGCGCCGCGATCACCGTCCTCCCGACGCCGGGCCGCCTGCCACCGGTGCCGCCGATGAAGAGCAGTGTTCCCCCGGCTCGGACCTTGTCCTGACCGTACTTCGCGATCGCCAGGGTCATGGCCAGGCGGTCGCCGAAGTGACGGCTGGTCTCACCGAGATCCATCTCGGCCAGCGGCAGGTACGACGGACCGCCGGCCGTGGAGATGACGTGATCGACGGGGTGCGGCAGGTCCTGGAAGAACGTCCGGACCCCTTCGGGGTCCGTGGCGTCGAACGCGGCCGTGCCCAGCGGCTGGATCCGCGCCGCCGCCCGCTCCAGCCGCTGCTCGTCGCGTCCCGTCATGAACACCTGGCCGCCTTCGGCGCGCACGCGGCGAGCGGTCTCGAAACCCATGCCCGAGCTGCCACCGATCACCACGACCACTTGCCCGGCCAGCCCGCCGTCCTTCTGCTCGTGGCTCATCGCAGACCTCCGATCAGGTAGCCGGAACCGTGCACGAGAATACCGGGACGAAGAATTACGCACCATTTGGAACTGATGACGAGGGCGGCGGATGAATTGCCGAGGCCTCTCCCATGCCTATCCTGACCGTGGAAGCGAGATGTGGCGAGACGGCCGAATTGCGGAGTCGTACATGGGAACAGCCCAGAGATTGTCGGCTCTCGCCGTCGCCCTCGGTGGCGATCCGCGCATCGAGGAGGGCGACCTGTCACTCGCGCTGGCGGCCGCCGAACTCATCGATCTCACGGAGGCGCAGGCCGTTCTTCTCCACGGCGACCGTCTCCTCCCCGCCGCGCCGGTGGGCACCGGATCCCCGATGCTGATCGAAGCCGCGTCGGAGCTGGTCCGGGACGCCCCTTACGAGACGGTCGTGGACTGGCTGTGGCGCCGAGGCAGCGGCCTGGCCGGACGCTACCGAGCCGCCGTGGCGGAGGCCCGGCACGTCCACCGCGACGCGGCCGAAGCCGTGCGGGACTGGAACGACCCCGTCCTCGCCCACCTCGCGGCGGCGGCCGGGATGCGTCCGACGCCGCCCGACGACACCTCCGCGGACCTCGATCACGAGCAGATCGCCATTCTGGGCGAGGTGCACCAGGCCGTTACGCAATTGGCCGCCGAAAGGCAACGGAGATCGATCGAGCGAGGCCCCTTCGAGGGCATCCTGCGCGGCTTCTGACCCCGCCGCTGAACCCGAACGGCCCATCGACGCTACCGGTTGGGATCACCAGGACGGGCCGGTCGTGCCCGGTTCGTGCAGCATGAGCGCAAGGAGCCGCGGACCGGCACCCCCGGGCCCACAAGAGGAACCATCGTGCTGAACGCGTTCGTAAGTGTTTTCAAGACCCCCGACCTGCGAAAAAAGCTCGCATTCACTCTGGGCATCATCATCCTGTTCCGTCTCGGCTCACACGTGCCGATTCCGGGGGTGGACTACCAGAGGGTCCAGAGTTGCGTAGACTCCGTTTCTCAGACGAATGGAATCCTCGGGCTGGTCAATCTGTTCAGCGGCGGTGCGCTCCTGCAGATCACGGTATTCGCCCTCGGGATCCTTCCCTACATCACGGCCAGCATCATCCTTCAGCTGCTCACTGCGGTGATTCCGAGGCTGGAGGCGCTGAAGAAGGAAGGGGCGTCCGGGCAGGCCAAAATCACTCAGTACACTCGCTACCTCACCGTGGCTCTCGCCGTTCTTCAGGGGACCGGTCTCGTGGCGACCGCCCGCAACGGCGCCTTGTTTCCCAGCTGCCCGGACGCGTCCCGGATCGTTCCGGACGATTCCGTCTTCGTCACCGCCGTCATGGTCGTGACCATCACCGCCGGTACGGCATGCGTCATGTGGCTGGGCGAACTCATCACCGAACGGGGCGTCGGCAACGGCATGTCGATGCTGATCTTCCTCTCCATCGCCTCGACCCTCCCCGGCGCTCTCTGGGCCGTGAAGCAGGAGAGCACCCTTGCCGGAGGCTGGCTCGCCTTCGGCATCGTCCTGCTGGTGGGGTTCGTGATGGTGGGCCTGGTCGTCTTCGTGGAGCAGGCGCAACGCCGGATTCCGGTGCAGTACGCCAAGCGCATGATCGGCCGCAAATCGTACGGGGGAACCGCCACCTACATCCCGCTGAAGGTCAACCAGGCCGGCGTGGTCCCCGTCATCTTCGGCTCCTCGCTCCTCTACATTCCCGCGCTGATCGCGCAGTTCGCCGGGTCCGACTCCGGATGGTCCACCTGGATCACGAACAACCTGAGCAGAGGGAACCATCCCTACTATGTGGCGATCTACTTCCTTCTGATCGTCTTCTTCGCCTTCTTCTACGTCTCCATCACCTTCAATCCGGAGGAGATCGCGGGGAACATCAAGCAGGCCGGAGGGTTCATTCCGGGGATCCGTGCCGGGAAGGCCACGGCGCAGTACCTGGGCTACGTCCTCAACCGCCTCACCTGGCCGGGATCGATCTACCTCGGTCTGATCGCTCTCGTGCCGACCGTGGCCCTCGGCAGTTTCGGCAGCGCGAACCAGCTCACGGGGACGAGCATCCTCATCATCGTGAGTGTCGGGCTGGAGACCGTCAAACAGATCAGCAGCCAGATCGAGCAGCACCGCTACGAGGGATTCCTGCGCTGAGCAGTCCGGTGTGAACGTCCGGCCAGGGGGAAGGAGTCGCCCCGGACCAACGGGCCCCGCAGATCCGCCGTCTACACTCGACCGGCGACGGCCCCACCGACCGCGGCCGGAGCGGGCAGCTTCTGCCAGACCCGAAGGGTATTCGGCGTTTTGATACGCATGGACTCAGTCACCAAGCGGTACCCGGACGGCACCGTGGCGGTCGACCACCTGTCGCTGGAGATACCCGACCGCGCGATAACCGTCCTCGTCGGACCCTCGGGCTGCGGCAAGACGACGACCCTGCGGATGATCAACAGGATGGTCGAGCCCACCGAGGGCACCATCCTCCTCGACGGCGAGGACCTCGGCCGGCAGCCGGTCACCACGCTGCGCCGCTCGATGGGCTACGTCATCCAGAACGCCGGGCTCTTCCAGCACCGGACGATCCTCGACAACATCGCGACCGTGCCCCGCATGATCGGCTGGGGCAAGCAGAAGTCCCGGGAACGCGCGGCCGAACTGATGGAACGCGTGGGGCTGGACGCCTCCCTCGGCAAGCGCTACCCGTACCAGCTCTCCGGCGGCCAGCAGCAGCGCGTCGGTGTGGCCCGGGCGCTCGCCGCCGACCCGCCGGTGCTGCTCATGGACGAACCGTTCTCCGCCGTCGACCCCGTGGTCCGCAAGGGGCTCCAGGACGAACTCCTGCGCATCCAGGACGAACTGGGCAAGACCATCGTCTTCGTCACGCACGACATCGACGAGGCCATCAAGCTGGGCACCATGGTCGCGGTCATGCGCACCGGCGGCCGGCTCGCCCAGTTCGCGCCGCCCGCCGAGCTGCTGTCCGACCCCGCGGACGAGTTCGTCGAGGACTTCCTCGGCGCCGACCGCGGCATTCGGCGCCTCTCCTTCTTCCCGTCCGCCGGCCTGGAGCCGACCCGCGACCCGGTCGTGCGCACCGGCGCCACCGAGGCACCGCCCGCCGCGGCCGACGCCCCCCACCTCCTGGTGACCGACGCGGACGACAGGCCGCTGGGCTGGGCCAGGCGGGAGGACCTGACCGTCGGGGACGTCGCCCCCGAGCGGCTGCTGTCCCACGGGCGGCCTTTCACGCCCGGCACGGACTCGCTGCGCGCCGCCCTCGACTGCGCCGTCCTCTCGCCCACCGGCTGGGCGGTCGCCGTGGACGCCGACGGCCGGGTGACCGGGGTCGTCTCCCAGCAGACCATCGCAGAGGCCATCCGCGCGGCCCACGACGGCACGGCCACGGCCCGGGCGTCCGACGCCGGGGCGTCCGACGCGGGGTCCGCAGACGTCGCGAAGGTCGCGCCGTGAACGGCTTCTTCGACATCCCGAGCGACCTCGACAACACCTACTTCGGCCTGATCGGCCTGCACCTGCGCGAGGCGCTGCTGCCGGTGCTGGCCGGACTGCTGGCCGCGCTGCCCGTGGCCCAGCTGTGCGTGCGCTTCCGCTGGCTGTACCCGCCGGTGCTCGGCGTGACGACCGTCTTCTACGCCGTCCCGTCGCTGGCCGTCTTCGTCGTCCTCATCGACTACACCGGCCAGACCGAGCTGACGGTGATGATCCCACTGGCCGTGTACAGCCTGGTCGTGCTGGTCCCGGCGATCGTGGACGGCGTGCGGTCGGTGCCCGAGGAGACCCTGGCCGCGTCGACCGCGATGGGCTTCGGTCCGGTACGGCGCTACCTCCAGGTGCAGTTGCCGATCGCGGTGCCCGCCATCCTCGCCGGGCTCCGCGTCGCCGTGTCGGCGAGCATCTCGCTGGTCAGCGTCGGCGCCCTGATCGGCAACCAGGGCGCCCTCGGCAACCTGCTCGCGGACGCCCAGAAGTACGGCCGCCCGGAACTGGCGGTCAACTCCGTGCTGACCACCGCCGTACTGGCCGTCCTGTGCGACGCGGTGCTCGTCCTGGTCCGGAACCTGCTGACCCCGTGGATGCCGCGCGGCAAGGGCCGGCGCCCCAAGGAGTCCGCCGCACGGCGGGAACTGCCCGAGCCGAAGGAGGCGTCGGCCCGGTGAACGTACTCAATTTCGTCAACGCCTTCTTCAGCGACAGCGCCCATTGGCACGGCTACGACGGCATCCCGCAGCGCCTGCTGGAACACGTCCAGTACACGCTGCTGGCCCTCGGCCTCGCCACCGCGATCGGCCTGCCCATCGGGCTGCTGACCGGGCACACCGGGCGCGGCGGCAACGCCGTCGCGTTCGTCGCCACCGCCGCCCGCGCGCTGCCCAGCTTCGGGCTGCTGGTGCTGATCGCCGTGGTGGTCGGCATCGGCCTGCTGCCCGTGATGGTCCCGCTGGTCATCCTCGCGATCCCGCCGATCCTGGTGACCACCTACGAGGCGGTCCGCTCCGTCGACCCCTCACCCGTGGACGCCGCGCGCGGCATGGGCATGCACGAGTCGAGCATCCTGTTCCGGGTCGAACTGCCCGTCGCCCTGCCGCTCGTCCTCAGCGGACTGCGCTCCGCCGCCATCCAGGTCGTGTCGACGGCGACCATCGCGGCGTACGTCTCCCTCGGCGGGATCGGCCGGTACATCATCGACGGCCTCTACCAGCGCGACTACGAGAAGGTGGTCGGCGGCGCCACCCTGGTGGCCCTCCTTGCGCTGGTCACCCTCGCGGCGTTCTGGGCGGCGGGTCGGCTGGCGGTGTCGCCGGGCGTGCGGCGGCGCTGAGGAGCGACGGCTGTGACCGCCGTGCAGCGACGGCTGTGACCGCCGTGAAAGAAACCGTAACCAGGCCGTTCTTGACTGACCGACATGTGGCTCGTTTGGATCGATGGATGACTTCTACCAGGAAGAGCAGCTGGTCCAGGACGAGGCACTCCGGCGCGGCGGCCGTCGCGCTCACCGCCGCGGCGGCGCTGCTCGCGGGCTGTTCCTCCGACTCCGACGACACGTCCGACAATCCGCTGGCCGGCGAGAAGGCGAAGGCCGGCACCGTCGTCGTCGGCTCGAACAACTTCGCCGAGAGCACCCTGCTCGCCGACATCTACGGCGAGGCGCTGAAGGCCAAGGGCCTCAAGGTCACCTACAAGCACAACATAGGCAGCAGGGAGACGACGTACGGCCTGATGAAGAACGGCTCGGTCACGGTGCTGCCCGAGTACAACGGCTCCCTGCTCGCCTATCTCGACCCCGAGGCCGAGCAGCAGTCCGCCGACGCGGTCAACGAGGCCGTGAAGGCCAAGCTCGACAAGAAGCTGACCGTGCTGGAGTCCTCGCCGGCCGAGAACAAGGACTCGGTGAGCGTCAACGCCGAGACCGCGAAGAAGTACGGACTCACCGCGGAGTCGACCCTCGCCGACCTCGAGGACGCCGCCCCGGACCTGACGATCGGCGGCTCGCCCGAGTTCCAGACCCGGCAGCAGGGCCTGAAGGGCCTGGAGTCGGTGTACGGGCTGAAGTTCAAGTCCTTCAAGGCGCTCGACGCGGGCGGCCCGCTGACCCAGTCCGCGCTGACGAAGAACACCGTGCAGGCGGCGGACGTCTTCACCACCGACCCGACCATCATCAAGGAGAAGTTCGTCGTCCTGAAGGACCCGGAGAACCTCTTCGGGTACGCGAACGTGACCCCGCTGGTCACCAAGGACGCACTGTCCAAGGAGGGCGTGGCCACGCTCAACGCGGTCTCCGCCAAGCTGGACACCAAGACCCTCCTGGATCTGGACGCCCAGGTCCAGCTGGACAAGAAGGACCCGCTGGACGTGGCCAAGGAGTGGCTCAAGTCCGCGGGTCTCGTCTGACGGACGCCCGCGGACGACCGGTTACGACGCCGCGGCCCCGGTCGCGGCGTCGATCAACTGGTCGATCAGGGCGATGAGGACGTCCCGGCTGGAGGTCCGCTCCCGCGCGTCGCACAGCAGCACCTGCACGTGCTCCGGCAGCGCGAGGGCCTCCCGGATCTCCGCCGCCGGGTACGGATGCCGCCCGTGGAAGCCGTTGACGCCGACCACGAACGGGATGCCCCGCCGCTCGAAGAAGTCGATGGCGGCGAAGCTCGACTCGGGCCTGCGGACGTCGACCAGCACCACCGCCCCGAGCGCCCCGATCGCCAGGTCGTTCCACATGAACCAGAACCGCTGCTGACCGGGCGTGCCGAAGAGGTACAGCACCAGTTCCCGGCCGATGGTGATCCGACCGAAGTCCAGGGCCACGGTGGTGGCCCGCTTCTCCTCGATGCCGGCGAGGTCGTCGACGTCGAGTCCCGCGGCGGTCAGCGGTTCCTCGGTGCGCAGCGGGGCGATCTCGCTGACCGAGCCCACCATGGTGGTCTTGCCGACGCCGAAACCGCCGGCGATCAGGATCTTGACGGCGTCGGGCGCGGACGCGCGCGCGGATGCCGTGGGCGCCTCGGCGGCGCGGTCAGAGCCGGCCAAGGCCGTCCCTCACTTTCTGCAGCAGGTCCAGGTCCGGGTTGGTGCGGGTGACGAGGTGCGGCGGCCGGGCGGTGATCCGGCCGGCCTCCAGCAGGTCGGAGAGGAGGATGACCACCACGCTCACCGGCAGGTCGAGGCGGGCCGCGACCTCCGCCACGGCCACCGGCTGGGCGCACAGCCGCAGGATCCGCAGGTGCTCGGGCTGCGGCCGCGCGCCCCGCGTCGGCTGGGGATCGACCGCGGTCACCGTCGTGATGAGGGTGAAGTCGGCGCGGCTGGGCCGGGTCCGGCCGCCGGTCAGGGTGAACGGCCGCACGAGCCGGCCGCCCGCGTCGCCTCCGGTCACGTCACTCGCCGGGGCCGGCGGTGGCCCGCGGTGCCGCGCTCAGGTGCTCGCCGATCTTCTTCACCAGCATGTTCATCTGGTACGCCACCACACCGACGTCCGCGTTCGGCCCGGTGAGCACGACCAGGTGGGCGCCGGGACCCGCGGAGCTGAGGATCAGGTAGCTGTTGGCCATCTCGATGAGCGCCTGACGCACCGGGCCGCCGCGGAAGTCCATGCTGACGCCCTTGCTGAGGCTCATCAGGCCCGACGCGGTCGCCGCCAGCCGCTCGGCGTCGTCCCGCAGGAACCCGGTGGACTTGCTGACGACGAGCCCGTCCTCGGAGAGCACCACCGCCTGGTTGACGTCGGCGACCCGCTCCACGAGTCCGGTGAGCAACTGGTCCAGCTCGCTGTGCGTGGCGGGGGAGGGTCGGGTCATCGGGTGTCCTTCGTCGGCGGTCGGCGGTCGGCGGTGGGAGTGGAG
>NZ_QHJH01000176.1 GCF_003947455.1 Streptomyces sp. WAC 04229
CGCCCCCGGCTCCCTCCTGGCCCCCATGCCCGGCACGGTCGTCCGCGTCGCGGAGGGCCTCACGGAGGGCTCCGCCGTAGAGGCGGGCCAACCCCTCCTGTGGCTGGAGGCGATGAAGATGGAACACCGGATCACGGCCCCGACCGCGGGCACGCTGACCGCCCTGAACGCCGAGCCGGGAGACCAGGTGACGGTGGGCTCTCTACTTGCGGTAGTCCAAGTCACCTAGGGGCGCGGGCCTGCATTGAATATGCGGCTCCGCCGCGTGAGCGCGACCAGCCACAACGAACCCGCACCCGAAGGAGCACGTGATGACCACCCTCCTCGAATCCGACGAGCACAAGTCCCTCCGCGAAGCGGTATCGGCCTTCGCCCGGAGCCACCCCCGCGCCACCGGCCCCGCCGAGAGCCGGCACTTCTGGCAGGAGGCCGGCAAGCTCGGCTACATCGGCGTCAGCCTGCCGGAGGCGTATGGAGGCGGGGGCGGCGGTGTCACGGAACTCTCCCTCGTCCTCGAGGAGATGGGCGCCGCCGGCAATCCCCTGCTGATGATGATCGTCTCTCCGGCGATATGCGGCACCGTCATCGCCCGCTTCGGCACCGACGAACAGAAGCAGAGCTGGCTCCCCGGCATAGCCGACGGCACCCGCCTCATGGCCTTCGGCATCACCGAACCCGACGCCGGCTCCAACAGCCACCGCATCACCACCACCGCCCGCCGCGACGGCGCCACCGGCGACTGGCTCCTCACCGGCCGCAAGGTCTTCATCAGCGGCGTCGACATCGCCGACGCCACCCTGATCGTCGGCCGCACCGAGGACGCCCGCACCGGCAAGCTCAAGCCCTGCCTGTTCATCGTTCCCCGCGACACCCCCGGCTTCGAGCGCCGACAGCTCGACATGGAACTGCACGCCACCGAGAAGCAGTTCGAGCTGACCCTCGACGACGTACGGCTGCCCGCCGACGCGCTCGTCGGCGACGAGGACGCGGGCCTCCTCCAGCTCTTCGCCGGACTCAACCCCGAGCGCATCATGACGGCGGCCTTCGGCATCGGCATCGGCCGCTACGCCC
Organism: Streptomyces sp. WAC 04229; assembly: GCF_003947455.1. Lineage (GTDB taxonomy): Bacteria > Actinomycetota > Actinomycetes > Streptomycetales > Streptomycetaceae > Streptomyces. The sequence continues at coordinate 1,072 of NZ_QHJH01000176.1, forward strand.
TCGCCCGCGCCCTGGAGTACGCCCGCGAACGCACCGTCTGGAAGACCCCCATCGGCGCCCACCAGGCCATCGCCCACCCCCTCGCCCAGGCCCACATCGACCTCGAACTCTCCCGCCTGATGACGCAGAAGGCCGCGCACCTCTACGACGCGGGCGACGACATGGGCGCGGGCGAGGCCGCCAACATGGCCAAATACGCCGCCGGGGAGGCCTGCGTGAAGGCCGTGGACCAGGCCGTCCACACCCTCGGCGGCAACGGCCTCACCCGTGAGTTCGGCCTCGCCACGCTGATCACGGCGGCGCGGGTCGCCCGGATCGCCCCGGTGAGCAGGGAGATGATTCTCAACTACGTCTCCCACCAGACCCTGGGCCTGCCCAAGTCGTACTAGGGAGCGCCCAAGTCGTACCAGCCGCCCTGGAGGAACCGTGTTCCGCAGCCAGTACGCCGACGTCCCACCCGTCGACCTGCCCATCCACGAGGCCGTGCTCGGCCGGGCCGCCGCCTTCGGGAGCGCACCGGCGCTGATCGACGGCACCGACGGCACCACCCTCACCTACGAGCAGGTCGACCGGTTCCACCGGCGCGTCGCCGCCGCCCTCGCGGAGGCCGGGGTGCGCAAGGGCGACGTCCTCGCCCTGCACAGCCCCAACACCGTCGCCTTCCCGCTCGCCTTCTACGCCGCCACCCGCGCGGGCGCCTCCGTGACGACGGTGCATCCGCTCGCCACGGCCGACGAGTTCGCCAAGCAGCTGAGCGACGCGCGGGCCCGCTGGATCGTCACCGTCTCACCGCTGCTCGACACCGCCCGCCGGGCCGCCGAACTCGCGGGCGGCGTCCAGGAGATCCTGGTGTGCGACAGCGCGCCCGGCCACCGCTCCCTGATCGACATGCTGGCCTCGACCGCCCCCGAACCCCGGATCGCGATCGATCCCGCCGAGGACGTCGCCGCGCTGCCGTACTCCTCCGGCACCACCGGCACCCCCAAGGGCGTGATGCTCACCCACCGCCAGATCGCCACCAACCTCGCCCAGCTCGAACCGCTGATGCCGGCCGCCCCCGGCGACCGCGTCCTCGCCGTGCTGCCCTTCTTCCACATCTACGGCCTCACCGCCCTGATGAACGCGCCGCTGCGGCTCGGCGCCACCGTCGTCGTACTGCCCCGCTTCGACCTGGAGCAGTTCCTCGCCGCCATCCAGAACCACCGCATCACCGGCCTCTACGTCGCCCCACCGATCGTCCTCGCCCTCGCCAAACACCCCCTGGTCGCCGAGTACGACCTCTCGTCCCTGAAGTACATCGTCAGCGCCGCCGCCCCCCTGGACGCCCGGCTCGCCGCCGCCTGCTCCCGGCGGCTCGGCCTGCCGCCCGTGGGCCAGGCGTACGGCATGACCGAACTCTCCCCGGGCACCCACGTCGTCCCCCTGGACGCCATGGCCGACGCGCCGCCCGGCAGCGTCGGCAAGCTGATCGCCGGGACCGAGATGCGCATCGTCTCCCTCACCGACCCCGGCAAGGACCTTCCCCCCGGCGAGTCCGGCGAGATCCTCATCCGCGGCCCCCAGATCATGAAGGGCTACCTGGGCCGCCCCGACGCCACCGCCGCCATGATCGACGAGGACGGCTGGCTGCACACCGGCGACGTCGGACACGTCGACTCCGACGGCTGGCTCTTCGTCGTCGACCGCGTCAAGGAACTGATCAAGTACAAGGGCTTCCAGGTGGCCCCCGCCGAACTGGAGGCCCTCCTGCTCACCCACCCCGGCGTCGCCGACACCGCCGTCGTCGGCGCGTACGACGACGACGGCAACGAAGTACCCCACGCCCACGTCGTACGCCAGCCCACCGCACCCGGCCTCTCGGAGGGCGAGATCATGATGTACGTTGCCGAACGCGTCGCCCCCTACAAACGCGTCCGCAAGGTCACCTTCATCGACGCCGTGCCCAGGGCCGCCAGCGGCAAGATCCTCCGCCGGGAACTGCGAGGCACCGTATGACCCTGGTCGCCCGCACCCGCGAACGCGGCGTCGAGACCCTCACCCTCGACTCCCCGCACAACCGCAACGCCCTGTCCGCAGCCCTCGTCGGCGACCTGGCCGCCGCCCTCGCCGACGCCGGTGAGGACACCGGCGTGCGCGCCGTCGTCCTCACCCATGCCGGCACCACCTTCAGCGCCGGCGCCGACCTGCGCGACCCGCCCGACCCGGACACGCTGGCCGGGCTCTTCCGGCAGATCGCCGAGCTGCCGAAACCGGTCGTCGCCCGCGTCACCGGCCACGTCCGCGCGGGCGGCCTCGGCCTCCTCGCCGCCTGCGACATCTCGGCGGCGTCCCACGACTCCACGTTCGCCTTCACCGAGGTCCGCATCGGCGTGGCGCCCGCCGTCATCTCCCTCACCCTGCTGCCGCGCACCGACCCCCGCGCCCTCGCCCGCTACTACCTCACCGGCGAGCGCTTCGACGCCGCCGAGGCCGCCCGCACCGGCCTGGTCACGGCGGCGGGCGACGACGTGGACGCCGTACTCGCGCCGGTCCTCGACGGTGTGCGCCGTGCCTCACCGCAGGGCCTGGCCGAGACGAAGCGGCTGCTCACGGCTAGGGTGCTGGAGGCCTTCGACCGGGACGCGGCCGACCTCACCGCGCTCTCGGCCCGGCTGTTCGCCTCCCCGCAGGCCCGCGAGGGGATGACGGCCTTCCTCGAACGACGGGATCCGGAATGGGTGGTGTGAGCGGCGCCGCGAACACGGCCGACCGCGCGGAGCGCGTGCCCAAGCAGGACCGCAGCCGGGCCACCCGGCAGCGGCTCCTCGAAGCCGCCGTCGCCTGCCTCGCCGCACGCGGCTGGGCGGGCTCCACGGTCTCCGTCGTCGCCGAACACGCCGGCGTCTCCCGCGGCGCCGCCCAGCACCACTTCCCGACCCGCGAGGACCTCTTCACCGCGGCCGTGGAGTACGTCGCCGAGGAGCGCTCCCTCGCGCTGCGCGCCCTCTTCCCCGAAGGCGCGGCGGCCGGTGACCGCCGGGCCGTGGTCGCCGCGCTGGTCGACCTCTACACCGGCCCGCTCTTCCGGGCCGCCCTCCACCTGTGGGTGGCCGCCTCCAACGAGGAGCAGCTGCGCGGCCGGGTCACCGAGCTGGAGGCCCGCGTCGGCCGCGAGAGCCACCGCATCGCCGTCGACCTCCTCGGCGCCGACGAGACCCGCCCCGGCGCCCGGGAGACCGTCCAGGGCCTCCTCGACATGGCCCGCGGCCTGGGCCTCGCCAATCTCCTCACCGACGACCGCGCGCGGCGGGAACGGGTGGTCGACCAGTGGGCCCGGCTGCTCGCCGCCGAGCTGGGCTGACGCCGGTCACGGAGCGAGCCGCTCCACCCGCCAGCTCCCGTCCGCCTCGGCCACGTACCGCAGCCGGTCGTGCAGCCGGTTCTCCCGCCCCTGCCAGAACTCCACCTCGCTCGGCGCCACCCGGAAGCCGCCCCAGTGCGGCGGCACCGGCACCTGCCCGCCCTCCGGGTAGCGCTCCGCCAGCTCCGCGTAGGCGGCGTCCAGGTCCTCCCGGCCCGCCACCACCGACGACTGCGCGCTCGCCCACGCCCCCAGCCGCGAGCCGTGCGGCCGGGAGCGGAAGTACGCGGCGGTCTCGTCCCGCCCGGTACGCCGCGCCACCCCCGACACGATCACCTGCCGGGCCATCGGATGCCACGGGAACAGCAGCGAGACGTACGGGTTCGAGCCCAGCTCACGGCCCTTGCGGGAGTCGTAGTTGGTGTAGAAGACGAAACCCCGCTCGTCGAAGTGCTTCAGCAGCACCGTGCGGGAACTGGGCCGCCCCTCGGCGTCGGCGGTGGAGACGACCATCGCGTTCGGCTCGAACAGTCCGCCCTCCATGGCGGCCTGCTGGAACCAGCGCGCGAACTGCTCGACGGGGCCGGCGGCCAGCTCGGACTCGGCAAGCCCCTCGGCCCGGTACTGCTTGCGCATCGAGGCGAGATCGAAGGGGACGGCATCGCGGTCGGTCACACCGGCCATCCTGCCGTATCCGCGGTGTCCTTCGTCACTGAGTGGCACTGAGTGCCGCAACCCCTCCCCACGGTTGGCACTCGGAGATATCGTGCTGGTCCCGGCGCGGTTGGACGCACGGCCGTACGGGGCATCACAGGGGTGACCGCAGAACGAGGACCGCGAGTCGTGCGCACGACCGTGGATCCGGTGGACCCGATGAAGCCGACGGGTCGGTCACCACACATCTACGTCACGAGGAGCCGCCTGATGTCCGACTTCGTACCCGGGCTAGAGGGAGTCGTCGCGTTCGAGACGGAGATCGCCGAACCCGACAAGGAGGGCGGCGCCCTCCGCTACCGCGGCGTCGACATCGAGGACCTGGTCGGCCACGTGTCCTACGGGAACGTCTGGGGCCTGCTCGTCGACGGCGCCTTCAACCCCGGCCTCCCGCCCGCCGAGCCCTTCCCGATCCCGGTCCACTCCGGCGACATCCGTGTGGACGTCCAGTCCGCGCTCGCCATGCTCGCGCCGGTCTGGGGCCTCAAACCCCTCCTGGACATCGACGCCGAGCAGGCCCGCGCCGACCTCGCCCGCGCCGCCGTGATGGCCCTCTCCTACGTCGCCCAGTCGGCCCGCGGCCAGGGCCTGCCCATGGTCCCGCAGCGCGAGATCGACAAGGCCCGGTCCGTCGTCGAACGCTTCATGATCCGCTGGCGCGGCGAGCCCGACCCCAAGCACGTCGCCGCCGTCGACGCCTACTGGACCTCGGCCGCCGAGCACGGCATGAACGCCTCCACCTTCACCGCCCGCGTCATCGCCTCCACCGGCGCCGACGTGGCCGCCGCCCTCTCCGGCGCCGTGGGAGCCATGTCGGGCCCGCTGCACGGCGGCGCCCCCTCCCGCGTCCTCGGCATGATCGAGGAGATCGAGCGCACCGGCGACGCCGAGGCGTACGTCAGGAAGACACTCGACGCGGGCGAACGCCTCATGGGCTTCGGCCACCGCGTCTACCGCGCCGAGGACCCCCGCGCCCGCGTCCTGCGCCGCACCGCCCGAGAACTGGGCGCCCCGCGCTACGAGGTCGCCGAGGCCCTGGAGAAGGCCGCCCTCGCCGAACTCCACGCCCGCCGCCCCGACCGCGTCCTGGCCACCAACGTCGAGTTCTGGGCCGCCATCATGCTGGACTTCGCCGAGGTCCCGGCCCACATGTTCACCTCGATGTTCACCTGCGCCCGCACGGCCGGCTGGTCCGCCCACATCCTCGAGCAGAAGCGCACCGGCCGCCTGGTCCGGCCCTCCGCCCGCTACGTCGGCCCGGGCCCCCGCGACCCGCACACCATCGAGGGCTCCGAAACCCTCACGCCCTGACCACCCCCGAGAACGCAGACGACCCGCGAGTCTGGTTCCTCCAGCGGAGGAGCCGGCCGGACGTACCGGCGACTCGCGGGTCGGGTGACTGCTCGGGATTGGGCCGGCTGCACGCGTGTCTCACGCGCTGGTCCGGCACCGCACTCGGTGTGGTGACGGGCCGCTAGCCCGCAGTCACCTCACGCGTCCGGTTTCCATACATCTGCCGAACCACCTCCCTTCTCGTGTACCGCACACACTAGGAAGCGTCCGGCCCACGATCAATCGGTTTTTCGAGTCGATTCCCCAGTGATCACCCATGGACGCGTCTTCGCTGGTCACCTACCGTTCCGCCCATGACGAAGCGACAGGGGGAGCCTTCGGTGCGGCGGGCGATAGGCAGCGGTTCGGTGTTCGAGGAGCGGATCGGGTACGCGCGGGCCGTCGTCCACGGGGACCGGGTGCACGTGTCCGGGACGACCGGGTTCGACTACGCGGCGATGACCATCTCCGAGGACGTGGTCGAGCAGGCGGGGCAGTGTCTGCGGAACGTCGGGGCAGCGCTGGCCGAGGCGGGGTGCACGTTCGCGGACGTGGTGCGGGTGCGGTACCTGCTGCCCGCGCGGGAGGACTTCGAGCCGTGCTGGCCCGTGCTGCGGGAGGCGTTCGGGGAGGTGCGGCCGGCCGCGACGATGATGGTGTGCGGGCTCGCGGACGACCGGATGCGGATCGAGATCGAGGTGGACGCGCGGCGCGCGCCGGTCGGTCCAGGCGCCGGGCTGCGGATCGCGGCCGTCGAAGGGGACGCGATGGTCCAGGAGTGGCGGTACGTGCACAACGAGATCGTGCCGCCCGCCGCGATGACCCCGGACGAGGCGCGGGAGCGCGCGCGGCGGTACCGGCTGGAGAACGCCTACCTCGGGGACACGCTCGTCGGCTGCTCCACGGTGCGTCCGCCCGGGGGCGAGGGGCGGGTGGCGACCGTGATCGCGCGGGTGCTGCCCGCGTTCCGGCGGCGCGGCATCGGTACCGCGCTCTACGAGGCGGGTCTCGCGCACGCGCGGGGGCTCGGAGCGCGGGCGGTGGAGACCGTGGTGCTGGCGGCGAACGCCGACGGGTTGCGGTTCGCCGCGGGGCGTGGGTTCGTGGAACGGGAGCGGTACGTCCTGGACGGCGAGCGGGACGAGTGGGTCGATCTGAGACTCGCCGACCCCGCGTCGTGACCGTGACCGTCGTGACCGCCATGACGGGGGCGTATGCCGAGTTTCCGCGGTACAACGATTTCTGCAATCTTGCGGGAACTCGGTGTGTGCTGCATCACGTTCGAGTTGAATGAAGGCCAGTGAGCGAACCGACGTACGGTACGGCGGACGCAGCCTGCAGGGGGTCCAGGTGAGTGCTTCCCGGCGTAGTGGGACCACCGACGAGCTGGGGCCGGACGAGCCGGAGCAGCCCGAGCGGGACGGCGCGGACCTGTTGGCCGCGCTCCTCGACGGGATGGACGCGGCCCTGTGCGCCTTCGACGCGGACGGTGTGGTCACCCACTGGAACCGCGAGGCGGAACGGATCCTGGGCTGGAGTGCGGCCGAGGCCGTGGGGCGGCAGGGTTTCGCCGGGTGGGCCGTGCGCAGCGCGGACGCCGGTGAGGTGGAGGACCGGCTGCTGTCCGCGATGCGGGCGCCGGGGCGGCAGGTGCACGAGTTCGCGCTGCTGACCAAGGACGGCGGGCGGGTGCTGGTGCGCACCCAGTCGGCGGCGGTGCGCGGCGCCGACGGGAGGCCCGCTGGGGTGTACTGCGCGTTCAGCGAGGTGCACGCGCAGATCGATCTGGAGCGGTCGATCGCACTGAGCGAGGCGCTGCTGGAGGACGCGAGCTGGGGTGTCGTCCTGGTGGACGCGGACCTGCGCCCCGCCGTGGTCAACGCGCACGCGGCCCGCGCGCTGGGCGCCGGGCGCACCTCGGTGCTGGGGCGGCCGCTCGGCGATCTGCTCGTCCAGGGCGTGGAGGACCTGGAGAACGCGCTGACGCACGTCCTGGCGGAGGGCGCGCCGCCCGGGCCCGCCGAGCTGTGGGTGGGGCTGCGGACGCCGGAGGGGGAGCGGCGGCGGTGCTGGCGCAGCGGGTTCGTGCGACTGGCGTCGCCGCTCGCGGAGGAGCCGGTGCCGCTGGGCGTGGGCTGGCTGTTCCAGGACATCACGGAGGCCAAGCAGGCCGAGCAGGAGGCGGCGCTGCTGCGGTTCCGGGCCAATCAGCTGCACCGGGCGGCGCGGGCGGCGGCGGAGTGCGAGGACCCGGCGGAGGCGGCGGTGGTCCACCTGGACTTCGCGCTGGCCGGTTTCGCCGACCACGCGCTGATCGACCGGCTGGCGGGCGGGGCCGTGGACACCGACGCGGCGGTGCCGGTCCGGCTGGTGCGGGTGGCGGCCACGCCGTCCGGCGCACCGGGGCCGAGCCTGCCGTCGGGGACGGCCGGGATGCCGGTGCGCTACGGCGAGGGGCATCCGGCGGTGAGCTGTGTGGAGCGGGCGGGCTCGGTGCGGGCCAGCGCCGGTGCGCGCGAGGTGCCGCCCGAGAAGGTGCGGGACTGGGCGATGGCCCGGCAGTGGCCGGCGGACACGGTGCACGGCCTGTGCGCGGTGCTGCGCAGCCGGGGCCGGACGCTGGGCGTGGTGACGTTCCTGCGGGGCGCGGGGCGGAGCGCGTTCGAGCGGCCCGACGCGGTGTACGCGGAGGACGTGGCCGTCCGGATCGCGTCCGCGCTGGATCTGGCCGGTGCGGTGGAGAAGCGGTAGCGGGGTGCCCGGGCGGGCCGGCTCAGCGCTGGTAGAAGATCCGGTCCCGGTACTGGTCGAGGACGCGCCCGTTCCAGTCGTGGCCGCCGTCCACGTTGCCGGAGCGCAGCAGCGGGGGTTCGATGCCCCGGTCGGCGAGGGCGCCGGCCGCGGTGGCCATCATGGCCTGCATGAGGGCGCTGGTGACGACCGTGGAGGCCGGGGCGAAGGGCACCGGGACGGTGTCGAGGGTGAGTTCCGCGTCCCCGACGGCGATCTTCGAGTCGAGCACGATGTCGCAGTGGTCCTTGAGGAAGGTGCCGGAGCTGTGCCGGGAGGCCGTCTCGGAGGCGTACGCCACCGAGGTGACGCCGATGGTGCGGACACCGAGGGCGCGGGCGTTCATCGCCATCTCCACGGGCATGGCGTTGCGCCCGGACAGGGAGATGATCACGAGGACGTCGCCCTCGCGGAGCGGGGAGGAGTCCAGGACGGCACTGGCGAGGCCGTCGACGCGTTCGAGGGCGGAACCGAGCGTGGCCGGCATCACGTCGACGCCCACGACGCCGGGCACGGTGAGCAGGTTCATCAGCGCGAGTCCGCCGGCGCGGTACACGACGTCCTGGGCGGCGAGGGAGGAGTGGCCGGCGCCGAAGGCGAAGAGCCGTCCGCCGCGCTCGACGGTGTCGGCGAGCAGGGTCCCGGCCGCCTCGACGCTGTCCGCCTCCTCGTCGCGGACGCGGCGCAGCAGGTCGATCGCCGCGTCGAGGAACTGCCCGGCCGGCTTGCGGTCGCTCATGCGGGACCCCTTCGGTGTGCCTGTGTCGCGGATCACGGTGCGGTCTGGACCAGTGCGGTGTCAATACGGCGTGGCGCGGCCCCGCGGGCCCGGCTCGGCACCGCGAGGCACGGTTGTCGGTGGTATGCGTCAGAATTGAATCCAGGGCCAGCGCACGCGCCGGTGGCCGCGGCCTCCGGCAATCTCATCAAGGGGCACGTATGTCCGGACTGATCGACACCACGGAGATGTACCTCCGCACCATCCTGGAGCTGGAGGAGGAAGGTGTGGTCCCGATGCGCGCCCGGATCGCCGAGCGGCTCGATCAGAGCGGCCCGACGGTCAGTCAGACGGTGGCACGGATGGAGCGCGACGGCCTGGTGTCCGTGGCGGCCGACCGGCATCTGGAGCTGACCGACGAGGGCCGGCGGCTGGCGACGCGCGTGATGCGCAAGCACCGGCTCGCCGAGTGCCTGCTCGTCGACGTGATCGGCCTGGAGTGGGAGCAGGTGCACGCCGAGGCGTGTCGCTGGGAGCACGTGATGAGCGAGGCCGTCGAGCGGCGCGTGCTGGAGCTGCTGCGCCACCCGACGGAGTCGCCGTACGGGAACCCGATCCCGGGCCTGGAGGAGCTGGGCGAGGCGGACGGCGCCGACCCGTTCCTGGACGAGGGCATGGTCTCGCTGGCCGATCTCGACCCGGGGACGGAGGGCAAGACGGTCGTCGTGCGCCGTATCGGTGAGCCGATCCAGACGGACGCGCAGCTGATGTACACGCTGCGCCGGGCGGGTGTGCAGCCCGGTTCGGTGGTGAGCGTGACCGAGTCGGCGGGTGGCGTGCTGGTGGGCAGTGGTGGCGAGGCCGCCGAGCTGGAGTCGGACACCGCCTCCCACGTGTTCGTCGCCAAGCGCTGAGTCCGCCGGGGACGGGGTGGTGCGCCGGCGCACGGATCCCGTCGTTTCGGGGTCCAGTGCGCCGAATCACAGCGCCCGGACGCTTCGCGTGCAAGGCTGTGCCGTGAGGCATATGACGTAGGGGGCTCTTGGCCGCGCGTGACAGCGATGTCGCCCGGTCGGGGAGGGGGCGGGACGTGCCGGAGAGACGGAGAGGGCCCCGGCGCCGTGTGGCGCCGGGGCCTGTCCTCCCCTGTGCTGACCCGGAGCCCCGAGCTCTCAGGGTCAATCCCCACGGACCGTTTTCCCCGAGCGGCCCGCCTCCCGTTGAAGATCTCCCCTGAGCAGCGGCGATCAATCCCCGAGGGGTGTCACTCGAATGAGGGGTGTTGCTGGGCGAGACGCCTTTTTCGAATAAGCATTCGATACTCTGCGGGCAGGTACGGCAAGGCACGGCAGGCAGGACACGGTTCCGAGCGGAGCTTGGGGGTGCCAGGACCAATGGCGCGGCGCATCGACGTAACCGGCGCGGGCGGCGTACGCCTCGCGGCTTGGGAGTTCGGCGACCCTCCCAAGACCAACCGGACGCACGGCGCGGGTGACCAGCCCGGCGTTCTCTTACTGCACGGCCTGATGGGCCGCGCCTCGCACTGGGCCCCCACGGCCCGCTGGCTCTCCGCCCGCCACCGGGCCGTCGCCCTCGACCAGCGCGGTCACGGCCGCAGCGACAAGCCCCCGCACGGCTCCTACACCCGGGAGGCCTACGTCGACGACGTCGAGGCCGCCCTGGAGCAGCTCGGCCTCGGCCCGGCCGTCCTGATCGGACACGCCATGGGTGCGCTGACCGGCTGGCAGCTCGCCGCCAAACGCCCCGACCTGGTCCGCGGCCTGATCATCTGCGACATGCGGGCCTCCGCCCTCGGCGCGGCCTCGCAGCACACCTGGACCGAGTGGTTCCGCGCCTGGCCGGTGCCCTTCGCCACGCTCGCCGACGTCCGCAAGTGGTTCGGCGAGGACGACCCGTGGGTGGAGCGGCCCAACCCGGCCCGCGGCGAGTTCTACGCCGAGGTGATGGCCGAGTCCCCGGACGGCTGGCGCCCCGTCTTCGACCCGCAGCAGATGCTCAGGACCCGCGAGTCCTGGGTCTACGACGCCCACTGGGAGGAGCTGGCGCAGGTGCGCTGCCCGACCCTGGTGGTGCGCGGCCTCGACGGCGAGCTGGGCCGTGCCGAGGCCCAGGAGATGGTCCGCGTGCTGCCCGGCGGCCAGTACGCGGAGGTCGCCGACGCCGGCCACCTCGTCCACTACGACCAGCCGGAGGCGTGGCGGGCGGCCATCGAGCCGTTCCTGGACACGCTCAGGGTGGGCTGATTTCCGCCCCCCCGCGGGCCCGTCACGCCTTGCTGACCGCCGTGAGGATCTCCGGCAGCCGCTCCGCCGTGCGCGGCGCCGCCAGCCGCAGCCCGAGCAGCGTCAGCGCCGCGCCGTACACCGTGCCCACCGGCAGCAGCAGCCAGCCCAGGCCCGCGGCGCCCTCGCTCACGTTCAGCCAGATGGTCAGCGCGATCACGGGCGCGCACAGCAGGGCCGCGCCCACCATGCCGCCGAAGATCGAGATCCAGGCCAGCCCGACCTGACCCGGGGCGACGTTCTTGTACCCCTCCTGCGGGATGGAGTACGGGAAGCGCGCCGAGGTCCACGCGCCGGTCGCCAGCATCGCGCCGAGCAGCGCGAAGGACAGCCCCAGCGTCTCGGGCAGGACGGGCCAGTCGTCGAGCATCGCCGTGGTCAGGACGGTCACGAGGGTGGCGTACGGCAGGGTGATCAGCAGCAGCGCCAGCGCGCGGGCCCGCAGCTCGACGTAGGCGTCCCGCGTCGACGAGATCGTCATCGCGACCATCCAGAACGCGGACGTGTCCTGTCCGAACTGGTTGTACATCTGGATGCCGAGCATCCCCGCGGCGAAGCAGGCGAAGTAGACCGAGCCGGTGCCCTGCCAGGCGTTGAACACCGGCACGATCAGGCCGATGGCCAGGGAGGTCACCCAGGCCGCCTTGGTCTTCGGATCGCGCCACACGTAGCGCAGGGTGCGCTCCATCGTCGTACCGGTGCGGCCCGCGGGCAGCAGCCGGACGAGCCCCGACGAGCCGCGCTCGCGCACCGGCCGGGTGTCGCTCTGGATCGTGGAGCCGTCCGGCGTGGTCATCAGCCGCGTCAGATGGCGGGCCCACACCCACAGCAGCAGCACCAGGGCCGCCGCGGTCAGCGCGAGCTGGGCGAGGGCGGTGCCGTACGCGCCGTCGCTCGCCGCGTCCATCGCGCCGATCGCCGACGCGGGCGGCACCCAGCGCAGCACGTCGGCCGCCGGGTCGAGCTGTTCGAGGCCGGAGGAACCCAGCCGCTGCGCGCCGAAGTTGACGAGCTGCGCGCCGACCGCGACGACCAGACCGCTCAGCACCGCCAGGTCGCGTCCCCTGCGGCTGGTCAGCAGCCGTACGTTGGCCGCGGCGACGGCCCGCGCCAGGGTCACGCACACCAGCAGCGCGAGCACCGCCGCCAGGACGCCGACGGCGTACGCCGCCCCGCCGTGCGCGACCGCGGCCACGGAGCCGGCGAACATGCACAGCGTGAACAGCGGTCCGATGCCCACCAGCGACGACGTGAGCAGGGCCCGGACCAGCGGTCGGGGCCGCAGCGGCAGCATCACCAGCCGGGTCGGGTCGAGCGTCTCGTCGCCGCCCGGGAAGAACAGCGGCATCACCGCCCAGCCGAGACCCAGTACGGCCGCCAGCAGGACGACCAGCGACTCCACGTGCGCGTGCCCGCGCAGCGCGATCAGGCCGATCAGCTGGAGCGCGGCGAAGAGCAGGACGGCGACGGCCGACGCGATGTACGCGGCCCGCCGCCCGCCGGACTGCCGCAGTCCGTTGCGCAGCAGGGACAGTTTCAGCCGCACGAAGACGGCGGTGACGGAGGCGGGCGCGGCCGGTGCGGCGGACGTGCCGGACGTGACGAGCGGGGTCCGCGTGTTCATCGGGACCCGCCGCCCAGCCAGTCCAGGTCGGAACCGGCGTCCCGGCCCCCGGCGCCGACGAGTTCGAGGAAGGCCTGCTGCAACGAGGCGGCGTCACCGCGCACCTCGGCGAGCGTGCCGGTGGCGCGGATGCGTCCGGCGGCCATGACGGCCACCCAGTCGCAGAGCGACTCCACCAGCTCCATCACGTGGGACGAGAAGACGACGGTGGCGCCGGAGGCGGTGTAGCGCTCCAGGACGCCCCGGATGGTCTGCGCGGAGACCGGGTCGACGCCCTCGAACGGCTCGTCCAGGAAGAGCACTTCCGGGTTGTGCAGCAGGGCGGCCGCGAGCCCGATCTTCTTCCGCATGCCGGTCGAGTAGTCGACGACCAGCTTGTGCTGGGCGCCGGTCAGGTCGAGCACGTCCAGCAGCTGCGTGGCCCGCTTGTCGACCTCGTCACCGGGAAGCCCGCGCAACCGCCCGGAGTAGCCCAGCAGTTCCCGCCCCGACAGCCGTTCGAACAGCCGCAGCCCCTCGGGCAGCACCCCGATCCTGGCCTTGACCTCGACCGGATCGCGCCACACGTCGCGCCCGACCACCTCGACCGAACCCTGATCGGGCCGCAGCAGCCCGGTCACCATGGAGAGAGTGGTGGTCTTCCCGGCCCCGTTCGGCCCGACCAGCCCGATGAACTTGCCCGCCGGCAACTCCAGATCGATCCCACCCACGGCGATCTGCTGCCCGAACCGCTTCCAGAGCCCCCGCACCCGCACGGCACTGTCACTCACCACGTCTCCCTCCGTCGACTTCGAACCCTACGGGGGGAGAGCGCCCCGAAGGGGCGCGGGGAACTGCGCGATCAGCCAGGTACCACCCGCAGTCGCCCACGAGACAGCGACCCGGCAGACGAGAAGGCGCCCCTAGCGTTCCCGCCCGCACGCATAGGCAAGCGGCGACACCAGCTCCTCCACATCCGGCAACCACCGATTCGCGGGCGTCGGCCGGCAGGCCCACTGCACCGCCCCCCACGTCCCGACCCGCGTGGGCGGCGCGGCCACGTACGCCCCCTCCCCGAGCACCCCCAGATC
>NZ_QHJH01000177.1 GCF_003947455.1 Streptomyces sp. WAC 04229
CGCGGTCTGAGCCCGCCCACCCCGACGTCCTGGCCGCCCAACGCTGCGAACGCGCACCCGTCCGCAGTGAACGAGGTCTCCGCTGGGGCGACTTGCCGCTACTGGCCGCAGCCTGACCCTGCTCAACCCGGCGAGGTCACAGCATTACTGATCGTTTCAGAATGAAGTGCTTGGCTAGCCGGATGAACCTTGCGAGGATTCGATCTCAATGGCGCCGACCGAAACCGGGGGCAACCTCCAGTGAGGCAGTGGAGACTCTTACGGGGCGAAGTCCTGGTCGGTGAACTCCATGAGTACGGGATCGACCAGCCGTCGTTCCTCGCCCGCTTCAGCCCTGGGCCAGGGTGGGAGAGCGTCAGGGGCCTCTTTGAGGCTTGGGCGTCTCTCAGCGGCCCTGACCCAGACGGGACTCGAACTCTTGCAGTCGTGAAGCCTTTGCGGGATCTGGACTTGACCTTGGTGTCGGGTGACGAGCAGGTTCTGCTGCAAGTCTTCAAGAACTGCTCGCTGCGCATCGACGGGCTGGAGGCCCGCCTCCGCTACTGATCCACCGCGCGAGTTCGCTGAAGTCGTCGCGGACAGATGACGCTGCAGGCCAGTTCAAGCAGGCCATGGTGGAGCTCGCCACGTCGTCGTAGCGGGTGCGGAGTCGTTTGAACTGGTGCAGCCAGGCGAAGGTCCGTTCGACCCGCCCAGTGCACTGTGCCCAGCCCGGAGCCGTGGTCAGTGCCGCGACGGGCAATCATGGGCTTGATGCCTCGCTTCCACAGCAGACGACGGTACTCGTCGAAGTCGTAACCGCGGTCGGCGGACAACCGCTGGGGCCTGCGGCTGGGGCGCCCCCGCGCGGCCCCGTATCGGCGGAACCGCACCGGACAGTGGCAGGAGTTGGGTGACGTCGTGCCGGTTACCGCCGGTGAGTGTGACTGCGAGCGGAATGCCGTGACGGTCGACGATCAGATGATGCCGGGAGCCGGGGCGGGCACGGCCGACCGGCGAGAGGCCGACATGGTCCCCCTCCAATCCGAGACGAGGCTCCCGGGGACGGCAAGGACCGGAAGCGCTCAGCAGTGACTTCACACTCCGCTCGGGACGCTGCTCCGTCCACAGCGCGCAGCAAACGATCCTGCTCGTCAGCAGGGAGACGCTCCAGCATCCGCACCAGCCCCCCAAACCCGTCCCCGACCGAGGTCACCGCTCGCCCGCGAGGTCGAGATCACCCCTGCTCGTCCCGGGCACACCCTCGGCACTCCGCGGACGCCGCCACGCGTGCGCGACCCGCTCCGACACCGCCCGCCACCACGCCTCCACCGGCACCTCCCCCGCCGGCTCGAACGGCGCCCCCGGCCGCGGGAACGCCACCGCCTGCCCGACCTCCTCGGCCGCGTCCTTCGTCCACTCCCCCGGCTCCGCCCACGCATGCGGCGCCAGGTTGAAGGTGCCCCAGTGGATCGGCAGCAGCACCCCGGCCGGAGCGCCTCCCTGGAGGTCGAGGTGGGCCCGCAGCCCCTCGGCGGGCGTCATGTGGATGTCCGGCCAGAACCGGGAGTACGCGCCGAGCTGGATCATCGTGGCGTCGAACGGGCCGTGCTCGGCGCCGATGTCCCGGAAGCCGTCGAAGTAACCCGTGTCCCCGCTGTGGTAGACGCGGTGCTCCTCCCCTGCGACGACCCACGACGCCCAGAGGGTGTGCTGGGTGTTGCGCAGGCCCCGCCCGCAGAAGTGGCGGGCCGGCGTCGCGGTCAGGGTGAGGCCGGCGACGCGCGTCGACTCGTGCCAGTCCAGCTCCCGCAGCCGGCCGGCGGGCACGCCCCAGTGTTCGAGGTGGGCGCCGACCCCGAGCGGCGCCGCGAACAGGGTGTCCGTGCCGGCCAGCGCCTTGATCGTGGGCATGTCCAGGTGGTCGTAGTGGTCGTGGGAGATCACGACGACGTCGACCGGGCCGAGGGCGGCCAGGGGGACGGGGGCGGGGTGCAGCCGCTTGGGCCCGGCGAAGGGGAAGGGGGAGCAGCGCTCGCCCCACACAGGGTCGAAGAGCACCCGTCGGCCGTCGATCTCGGCGAGCACGCTGGAGTGCCCCATCCAGGTCAGCCGGAGTCCGGTGGCGGGCGGCCGGGCGAGGTCGGCGAGGGTCGTGGCGTGCACCGGGATGGGGCCCGTGGGGGCGCGGTGGATCCTGGACTCCCGGTCGAAGTAGATCTTGGCGAACTCACGCGCCGACCCGGAGGGCCTGGTCCGGGCGGTGCCGCCGGGGTTCTGGAAGACGCCGTCACGGAAGTGCGGCGATCTGCGGATGCGTGCCATGCGCTCACCGGTCGGGTCCGCGCCGAAGGCCGCGGGCCGGGGCGTACGGAGCCCGGAGCTCGGGGAACGGAATCCGGCCACGGTAACCTCCAGGTGGAGTAGGTCAGGCTCTCATTATGGTCGTCTCGTGTGACACCGACTGATCGTGTCCGGAGCTTGGGGGGACGGGGCGTGGTGCGAGTCCGGTTGAGTGTGGCCGAGCGGCGCGAGGAGCTGCTGCGCGCGGCCGTCGAGCAGATATCGGCGCGGGGTGTCGCGGCGCTGCGGATCGCCGACGTGGCGTCCGCGCTCGGGGTGAGCAACGCGTTGGTGCTCTACCACTTCTCCACGAAGGAGAAGCTGGTCGCCGCCGCCTTCGCCCGTGCCGCCGAGGACGATCTGGCTCATCTGCACGGACTGCTCGGCCGCCGTACGTCGGCGCTGCGCCGTCTGCGGGCCGCCGTGCGGTGGTACGCCCCGACGGGGCAGGCCAAGGGCTGGCGGCTGTGGATCGAGGGCTGGGCGGCGGCGCTGCGCGAACCCGCGCTGCGGGACGTCACCCGGGACCTGGACCGCCGGTGGAAGGCCGCGATCGCCGAGGTCATCGCCGAGGGGGTGGCCGCCGGGGAGTTCCCCTGCCCGGACCCCGAGGGCGCGGCCCTGCGGCTGACCGCGCTTCTCGACGGGCTCGCCGTGCAACTGACGTCGTACGGGGGCACGGTCTCGCGGGCCCGGGCACGGGAGTGGACGGACGAGGCGCTCGCCCGGGAACTGGGCCTGCCGCGGGAGGCGTCGGGCGCCCCCCGCCGCCGGCCTCGCCGTACCCCGTCGGAACCCGGCCGCTCCAACCGGCCCGCCCGCACGGCGCCGTCACGCCACCGAGGCGATCCGCGTCTTGATGTCGTCCGGCGACAGCGCCCCCTTGGCGGTCACGTGGTCGCCCGAGGACTGGCCGCGCAGCCGGCGTCCGATCCACGGCACCAGGTACTCGCGCGCCCAGTGCACGTCGTCCCGGCGGACGTCCAGGGCGCCGCGGTAGGGCAGCGGCGGCCAGGGCTGGTCCGGGTCGGCGGGCACGGGCAGACCGAGGGCCTGTCCGGCGCGCAGCGCCACCCGCGTGTGTCCCTCCGGTGACAGGTGCAGGCGGTCGGCGTCCCACGCCCTCCGGTCCTGGACGCTGCGGAGCGACCAGAGGTCGAGCACCGGGCAGCCGTACCGGTCGGCGATGGCGCGGACGTGTCCGTTGTACGTGGCGATCTTGCCGCGCAGATGCCTGAGCACGGGAACGCCGCGGGTGTCGAACCCGGTCGTGACGAGGACGGTGCCGGCCGCTTCGGCCAGCGCGGCCACCGCCCGCTCGAACCGCTCGGCCACCTCGTCGGGATCGGTGCCGGGCCTAAGGATGTCGTTGCCGCCGGCCGCGAACGAGACGAGGTCCGGCGCGAGTTCGGCGACCCGGGGGACCTGTTCGGCCGCGATCTGGTCGAGCAGCCTGCCGCGCACGGCGAGGTTCGCGTAGGTGAAGTCGCCCTCGGGGCGCCGGTCCGCGAGCAGTACGGCGAATCGGTCGGCCCAGCCGACGAACGCCCCGTCGGGGCCGCGGTCGCCGACGCCCTCGGTGAAGCTGTCCCCCAGCGCCACGTACGACCCGATCACCGCTCTGCTGTCATTCTTCGAATCGTCTGCCACATCGGGCCATGATTCACCTTGGAATGTGACCTACGCGACCGTAGGAAGGGGTTGACGGTCGGTGAGAAAGGCCACGCCTAAAGGCTTGGTCAATTGCGGAATACACCGAAGGCCGGACCCGGGGATCGGGGTCCGGCCTTCGGTGGTGTGGGGGCTGCGCCCTCGCCGTGCGTCAGAGAGAGACGCCGTGCGAACGCAGGAACGCGACCGGGTCGATGTCCGACCCGTAGTCCGGCGTGGTGCGGATCTCGAAGTGCAGGTGCGGACCGGTCACGTTGCCGGTGGCACCCGAGAGGCCGACCTGCTGGCCCGCCGTCACCGACTGGCCGGCGGAGACGGAGAGGGAGGAGAGGTGGGCGTACTGGGCGTAGTGGCCGTCGGCGAGCTGGATGACGACCTGGTTGCCGTACGCACCGCCGGGGCCGGCGGAGACGACGGTGCCCGCGCCGACGGCCTTGAGCGGGGTGCCGGTCGGGACGACGAAGTCGGTGCCGGTGTGGTAGCCGCTGGACCACATGCTGCCGGACTGGTGGTACGGGGTACCGACGGTGCCGCCCGCGACGGGGGAGGTGTAGCCGCTGCTGGTGCCGGCGTCCGAGGCGGAGGCCTTCTCGGCGTCCGTGGACTTCTCGGCCGGCTTGGCGGCGGGCTTCTCCGCCTCGGCCGGCTTCTCGGCGGCGGGCTTCTCGGCGGCCGGCTTCTCCGACTGGGCGGCCTTGGCGCCGACCGAGAGCTTCAGGCCGGGGTGGATCAGCGACGGGTCCGATCCGATGGCCTGGCGGTTGTCCTCGTACAGCTTCTTCCAGCCGCCGTCGACGTTCTGCTCGTCGGCGATCCGGGAGAGGTAGTCGCCGCTCTTGACGGTGTAGGTCCGGGCGTCCGCGTTCTTCTCGGCGCCACTCGCGGCGGCCTTCTTCGCCGTCGTCGCGAGGGACTGCACGGACTGCTCGGAAACGGAGTGCGCGGGGGCGGCGTTGGCGCCGGCGGCCCCGATCAGCGGGAGCGCGAGCGCGGCGCCACCGGTTCCGGCGACGGCGATGGTGCGGGTCAGGCGCATGGCCCTGGTACGGCGGTGCTTACCCTTCGCGGGCATGGCGAATTCCTCTCCGGCGCCTGCGAGGTGAGCTGTCGGGTTCGGGCTGGAGCTGCCCGGCCGCGCCGAAACGCGGCTTCACCCCAAGCCGTTCCGGGAACCGGAACAGGCATTCGTACCTGTGGGTCCCCCGCTCCTGCCGGGTACGGGTGGTGGATGAGAGTGGGCTCCGGTCGGCGGCAGGATTAGGCGTCCGTCCGGATCGGTGGTGAACGTAAGGGACCAAGACGCACCCGGACAAGCGAAGAGTTCCACCGGAAGGTGTTCCGATTGATCCTTTACGGGAATATCCGGTCACACTCCGTCGATTCGGGGAATGGCATTTCGAGCGAACGTCCTTGAAAACCGGCTTGATTACGTGGACATGCCGGACGACACACGGTTACGGATATGACGCTGCTCACGCGCCACTTCTCCACCCTTTCGCATTTCAGCGCCAGTTGGAATTTAAGGCGTCAATTCGGACAGAAGGTCCGAGGTCGCCCTTAACGCCCTGTGGACAACCCATTGGCGCAGACAGGGGATGCCGTATCGTCGAGGCGAGCCCGCCGCCGAGCAGCGTCGGCGGGGCGGAGTGGGAGGAGTCCCCGTGACGCAGCAGGTCCCGTCGACCGAACCCGAGCTGACCGGTGTGCGCAATTTCCGGGATGTCGGCGGACTGCCGGCCGCGGACGGGCGACGGGTGCGGCAGGGCGTGCTGTTCCGCAGCGGCCACCTGGCGCACGCCACCGGGGAGGACGCCGCCTTCCTGGCCACCCTCGGCCTGCACACCATCTTCGACTTCCGCAACGCGGCCGACCAGAAGCTGGAAGGCCCCGACGTCGAGCTGCCCGGCGTGCGCAATGTGAACCTGCCGCTGAGCGACCCGGCGGACGGCGCCGAGTTCTGGAAGATGGTCCGCGACGGCGACCTCGACCAGCTGCACGAGATCCTGGCCGACGGCAAGGGCGCCCAGCGGATGATCGCGTCCTACCGCACGATCATCACGGAGCGCACGGCGGAGCACTCCCGGGTGCTGCACGCGCTCGCCGAGGACAGCGTCCCCGCCCTGATGCACTGCGCGGCCGGCAAGGACCGCGCGGGCCTGTCGATCGCGGTCACGCTGCTCGCGCTCGGCGTCGAGCGCGACGCCGTCCTCGACGACTACCTCAAGTCGAACGCCACGCACCGCCGCTACAAGGTGCGCCGCGCCGGCTCCGCCGCCTCGGCCTACTCCCCCGAGGTCATGGAGCTGCTCAGCCCCCTCTTCGACGCCCGCGCCGAGTACCTGGCGGCCGCCTTCGACACCGTCGAGGAGACCTGGGGCGGCGTCGACGCCTACCTGGAGCAGGGCCTGCACCTCACCCCGGCGACCCGGGAGCGGCTGCGCGAGCGGATGCTGGACTGATCCGGTACGGCACCGACCCGCACGACCGCTAGCGGCCGGCGCCCACCTCGAAGAGCAGGTAGAGGAAGCCGCCGAAGACGTGTCCCAGGGCGATGTAGATGAGCAGCCGCACCCACAGGGCACGCGGGAACTTCTCCTCCATGGACCTCACGACGTCTCCCCGGGGTTCGTCGGGCCGAGGCACAGTGTGGCCGTCGGGCTCTGCAGCAGGGTGTGGACGAAGAGCAGCTCGACCCCTTCGGGGTCCTGTGCGGCGATGCGGTGCGGGGTCAGCGAGTCGAAGTGGGCGCCGTCCCCCACGCCGAGCCGGTGCTCGGTGTCCCCGAGGCGCAGCCGCAGGCGGCCCCTGAGCACGTGCAGCCACTCCTCGCCGGGGTGCACCCGCACGATGTCGCCCTGGGAGCCGTACGGCACCTCGACGCGCAGGGCCTGCATGCCCCGGCCCGGTGCTCCCGCCCGCCGGTACGTCCAGCCGCCCGCGGCGGTGGGCTCCATCTCGGCGGCGCGGACCACCGCGTCCGGGTCCGCGGGCGCCTCTCCCAACAGCTCGGCGACGGTCGTACCGTAGACGCGGGCGAGGGCGAGCAGCATCGGCAGCGAGGGCTGGCGCTGCCCGGTCTCCAGGCGGGAGAGGTGGGCGGGCGACAGCCCGGCCGCGCGGGCCGCCGCCTCCAGGGTCAGGGCGGCCCGCCGCCGCAGCTCACGCAGCTGGGGCGCGACGGCGGCGACCGCCCCGTCGGCCGGTCCGGTCTCGGAGGAGCTCATGCTCATGGGTCCATTCAGCCCCAGCCTTGCCCACGGGGCAAATTTCTTGCCTCTGAGGCAAAATCTCCGAGGGCGAGTCCGTCGCCGGGCGGCCACCGACCGACTCAGCGGTGCGCCACCGCCTGCTTGACCAGCGTCTTGCCGAAGTCCCACATCAGGCCGCCGCCGTTGTGCGCGTCGTCCATCACCTCGGTGAAGGCGTCGACGAACCGGTCCACGTCCGCGGTGTCGATGATCAGGGGCGGGATCAGTTTGATCACCTCCAGGTGGTCGCCGGAGACCTGGGTGAGGATCCGGTGCCGCTGCAGCAGCGGCACCACCACCATCTGCGCGAAGAGGCCCTTGCGGGCGGCCTGGAGCATGGTCCAGCGACTGCGCAGCTTCAGGGACCGCGGCCGGCCGAACTCGATGCCGATCATCAGCCCGCGGCCCCGGACGTCGGCGAGCAGCTCGTAGCGGTCCACCAGCGCCGCCAGCCGGGACTTCAGCCGCTCCCCCACCGCGGCGGCGTTCGCCACGATCTCCTCGTTCTCCATCACCGAGAGTACGGCGAGTCCGGCCGCCATGGCCTGCGCGTTGGAGCCGAAGCTCGCCGAGTGGACCTGCACGCGGTCCATCGAGGAGTACACCTTCTGGAAGATCCGGTCCTTGCCCAGGGTGGCGCCCACCGGTACGTAGCCGCCGGACAGCGCCTTGGCCACGCAGACCAGGTCGGGCTCGACGCCGTCCTCGTGCTGGAAGGCGTAGAACTTCCCGGTCCTGCCCAGGCCCGTCTGCACCTCGTCGGCGATGAGCAAGGCCTTGTGCCGGTGCAGCAGGTCCTGCGCGGCCCGCAGGTAGCCGGGCGGGGCCTCGTGCACGCCCTTGCCCTGGATCGGCTCCACGATGAGAGCGGCCACGTCGCCTTGCCGCAGCTCGCGCGCCAGGGCGTCCAGGTCGCCGAGCGGGACCGCGGTGTCGGGCAGCAGCGGCGCGAAGCCCTTGCGGAAGCCGTCCTCTCCGTTGACGGAGAGCGAGCCGGTGGTCAGTCCGTGGAAGGCGTGGGTGCAGTACAGGATCCTCGGCCTGCCGGTCGCGTACCGGGCGAACTTCAGCGCGGTCTCCACCGCCTCGGTCCCGCTGTTGCCGAAGAAGACCCGGTCCAGATGGGGGCTGTACGAGAGCAGTCTCTCGGCCAGGAGTCCGGGCAGCGGCGGACAGTCGAAGCGGGTCAGGTCGGCGAGCGAGGCGTCCAGGACGTCGTGCAGCGCCTTGCGGACGACCGGGTGGTGGCGGCCCAGGCCCATCACCGCGAACCCGGCGAGCATGTCCAGGTAGTCGTTGCCGTCGGCGTCCCAGAAGTGCGCGCCCTCGGCCCGCTCGTAGACCTTGTCGAAGCCGATGGTGTGCAGCATGCGCGGCAGTTGGTGGTTGAGGTGCCTGGCGTGCAGCTCGTACCGCTCGGCCCCGCGCTCGGCCAAGAGCGCGGCGAGGTCGAACTCCTTGGTCATTCAGTTCTCTCCTTGCGCAGGCATGACGTTCCGTCCGTCCCCGGGGGTCTCCGCCGCTCGCCGCCCGACGGCCAGGCTCGCGCTGATCCGGCCGGCGATGTCGACCGGGGTGAGGCCGATGTCCGCGAGTACCTCGGCGCGCTTGGCGTGGGCGAGGAACTGGTCGGGGATGCCGAAGCGGCGCACGGGCACGTCGGCCTCGGCGTCGCCGAGGGCCAGCGCCACCGCCGAACCGACCCCGGCCGCCCTGCTGTTGTCCTCGACGACGGCGACCATGCGGTGCCGGACGGCCAGCGGGGCCAGCTCCGGGTCGACGGGTTTGACCCAGCGCGGGTCGACGACGGTGCATCCGATGCCGCGCGCCTCGAGCAGTTCCGCGGCCCCGAGGCAGACGGGCGCCATGACACCGACGGCCACCAGCAGCACCTCGGGCCGGTCCGCGGCGTGCAGGACGTCCATGCCGCCGACCCGGCCCACGGCGGGTACGTCGGGGCCGACGGACTCCTTGGGGAAGCGCACCAGGGTCGGCGCGTCGTCGACGGCGACCGCCTCGCGCAGCTGGGCACGCAACTGGCCGGCGTCGCGCGGGGCGGCGATGCGCAGCCCGGGGACGACCTGCAGGACGGACATGTCCCACATGCCGTTGTGCGAGGGCCCGTCGGTGCCGGTGACGCCGGCCCGGTCCAGGACGAAGGTGACCCCGCAGCGGTGCAGCGCCACGTCCATCAGCAGTTGGTCGAAGGCGCGGTTGAGGAACGTGGCGTAGACGGCGACGACGGGGTGGAGTCCGCCCGTGGCGAGGCCGGCGGCGGACACGGCGGCGTGCTGTTCGGCGATGCCGACGTCCCAGACCCGGTCGGGGAACCGTTCGGCGAAGGGTGCCAGGCCGACCGGGTGCAGCATGGCCGCGGTGACCGCCACGACGTCGTCGCGCTCCGCTCCGATCCGCAGCATCTCCTCGCCGAACACGGAGGTCCAGGACGGCCCGCCCGCGGGGCCGAGGGGTGCGCAGGTGAGCGGGTCCATCGCGCCGACGGTGTGGAAGTGGTCCTCCTCGTCGAGCAGGGCGGGTTCGTAGCCCCGGCCCTTCTCCGTGAGGCAGTGCACCAGCACCGGTCCGTGGAAGCGTTTCGCGCGCCGCAGCGCCGACTCGACGGCCCCGAGGTCGTGTCCGTCGATCGGGCCGAGGTACTTCAGCCCCAGGTCCTCGAAGAGTCCCTGCGGGGCGAAGGCGTCCTTGAACCCCTTCTTGGCACCGTGCAGGGCCTCGTAGACGGTGTGGCCGACCACCGGGGTGCGGTGGAGGACGTCCTTGCCCCAGGCCAGCATCCGCTCGTAGCCGTCGGTGGTGCGCAGCGTCGCGAGATGGTTGGCGAGCCCGCCGATGGTCGGGGCGTACGAGCGTTCGTTGTCGTTGACCACGACGATGAGCGGCCGGTTTCTGGCGGCCGCGATGTTGTTCAGGGCCTCCCAGGCCATGCCGCCGGTGAGCGCGCCGTCGCCGATCACGGCGACGACGTGTCCGCGCTCTCCGCGCACGTCGCGGGCCTTGGCGAGACCGTCGGCCCAGCCGAGCACGGTGGAGGCGTGGCTGTTCTCGATGACGTCGTGCTCGGACTCCTCGCGGGACGGGTAGCCGGACAGGCCGCCCTTGCCGCGCAGTTTCGAGAAGTCCTGACGCCCGGTCAGGAGTTTGTGCACATAGCTCTGGTGGCCGGTGTCCCACAGGATGCGGTCGGCCGGCGACTCGAAGACCCGGTGCAGGGCGACGGTGAGTTCCACCACGCCCAGGTTGGGTCCGAGGTGACCGCCGGTGCGGGCGACCGCGTGCACCAGGAAGTCACGTATCTCGTCGGACAGTTGACCGAGTTCCGCCTCGGACAGCGCCTTCAGGTCGCGTGGTCCCCGGATGTTCTCCAGAATCGTCACGCTCGGGCCCCCTTCGGTCCGTGCTGATTCAGCTCACGGTGACGGCCGGCTCCCCCGACGCGCCGTCTTTCTCCATCTGCTCGGCGATCTTCATGGCCTCCTCGATGAGGGTCTCCACGATCTTCGACTCGGGGACGGTCTTGATGACCTCGCCCTTGACGAAGATCTGGCCCTTGCCGTTGCCGGAGGCGACGCCGAGGTCGGCCTCGCGGGCCTCGCCGGGGCCGTTGACGACGCAGCCCATGACGGCGACGCGCAACGGCACCTCCATGCCGTCGAGACCCGCGGTGACCTCTTCGGCCAGCTTGTAGACGTCGACCTGGGCGCGGCCGCAGGACGGGCAGGAGACGATCTCCAGCCGGCGTTCCCGCAGCCCCAGCGACTGGAGGATCTGGATGCCGACCTTGATCTCCTCGACCGGCGGGGCGGAGAGGGAGACGCGGATGGTGTCGCCGATGCCCTGCGAGAGCAGCGCGCCGAAGGCGACCGCCGACTTGATGGTGCCCTGGAAGGCGGGGCCGGCCTCGGTCACGCCGAGGTGCAGCGGGTAGTCGCACTGGGCGGCGAGCCGGCGGTAGGCCTCGACCATCACGACCGGGTCGTTGTGCTTCACCGAGATCTTGATGTCGCGGAAGTCGTGCTCCTCGAAGAGCGAGGCCTCCCAGAGGGCCGACTCGGCGAGCGCCTCGGGGGTGGCCTTGCCGTACTTCTGGAGCAGGCGGCGGTCCAGGGAGCCCGCGTTCACGCCGATGCGGATCGGGGTGCCGTGGTCCTTCGCCGCCTTGGCGATCTCCTTGACCTTGTCGTCGAACTGCTTGATGTTGCCCGGGTTGACGCGGACCGCCGCACAGCCCGCCTCGATCGCGGCGAACACGTACTTGGGCTGGAAGTGGATGTCGGCGATCACCGGGATCTGCGACTTCCGCGCGATCACCGGCAGCGCGTCCGCGTCGTCCTGGGTCGGACAGGCCACCCGCACGATCTGGCAGCCGGACGCGGTCAGCTCGGCGATCTGCTGGAGCGTCGCGCCGATGTCCGACGTACGCGTCGTCGTCATCGACTGCACCGACACCGGGGCGCCGCCCCCGACGGCCACCGGCCCGACCTGGATCCGCCGCGACACGCGCCGCTCGGCGATCGGCCGGACCGGTACCTCGGGGACCCCGAGGGAGATGGCGGTCACGACGTCACTCCCGGTTCGAGGAGACGGTCTCGCGCATGGCGCGCAGGGACTCCTTGAGGGACCCCATGGTGGCCAGGACGGCGGTCGGCTCGTAGCCGCAGTGCGCCATGCAGTTGGCGCAGCGGGGGTCCTTGCCGCGGCCGTACTTGTCCCAGTCGGTCTCCTCGATCAGCTCCCGGTACGTGGGCACGTATCCGTCGCTCATCAGGTAGCAGGGGCGCTGCCAGCCGAAGAGGGAGTAGTTCGGGATCGCCCAGGCGGTGCAGGGGAAGTCGACCTTGCCCTCCAGGAAGTCGAGGAACAGCGGTGAGTGGTTGAGCCGCCAGCGGGCCCGGTTGCCGCCCGAGAAGGCCTTCTTGAACAGCTCGCGGGTCTGCTCCACGCCCAGGAAGTGCTCCTGGTCGGGTGCCTTCTCGTAGGCGTAGGCGGGCGAGATCATCATCTCGTCGACCTTGAGGTCGTCGTTGAGGAAGTTGAGCACCTCGACGATGGTCTGCGGGGTGTCGGTGTTGAAGAAGGTCGAGTTGGTGGTGACCCGGAAGCCGCGCCGCTTGGCCTCCTTGATGGCCTCCACCGCCTCGTCGAACACGCCCTCCTTCGCCACGGACTCGTCGTGCCGCTCGCGCAGGCCGTCGATGTGGACCGCGAAGGCGAAGTAGGGAGAGGGCTTGAACTTGTCCATCTTCTTGCGCATGAGCAGCGCGTTGGTGCAGAGGAAGACGTACTTCCGCTTGGCCACCAACTGACGCACGATCTCGTCGATCTGCGGGTGCATCAGGGGTTCGCCGCCGGCGATGGAGACCATCGGGGCTCCGGATTCGAGCACCGCCCCGACGGCCTGTGCGACCGGCATGCGCTGCTTGAGCACCCCGGCCGGGTGCTGGATCTTCCCGCACCCCTCGCACTTCAGGTTGCAGGCGAAGAGCGGCTCCAGTTCCACGATGAGCGGGAACTTGTCCCGCCGGCGGATCTTCTGTTCGGCCAGGTATGTAGCGACCTTGACGGACTGGCGCAGCGGCATGGCCATCTGGGCTCACCTCCGGGGGAGCAGCAAAGAACGGTGCCATTCGAAAAATGCGGGAAGAACGGATCGAAGAACGCGGAAAGCCGATATTCCTCCGCGCACGGTGCCGATCCGGACGAGTTCGTGTTCCGGAGCGTCCACGACCACACGAACGGCCGCAACGGGGCGCTCGCCCGCCCCTACGGCGCTCAGGAGCGTGGCCGCGGACTCCATGTCGACGGCGATGGCGCCGGTCGCGAGCAGGTCGGCGCGTTCGGGGCCGCGGACGACGTGGTCCGAGCCGGTCAGCGGCCCGGTGTGGACGGTGCGCCCCGGCACGGCTCGCGCGAGTTCCTTGACGAGCCGGTCGGTGCCGACGCAGGCGACGGTGGAGCGCGGGTCCCGGGTCTCCTCGGCGACGACCAGGTCGCCGGGGTGCATGCCGGGGGCGAGTCCCGCGCAGAAGCCCGTGGCGAGGACGGCGGCGGAGTCGAGCGCCGGGTCGGCCAGGACCCGGGCCACCGAACGCTCGGCGGCCCGGGGGCCCATGCCGGTGCGCAGGACGGTGACCGGCCCGCCCGCGCCACCGCGGTCGCCGGTGCGCAGGGCGAGGTGCTCGATGCCGAGCGCGCAGGCGATCAGCAGCGGGGACGACGGGCCGGGCTGCGGGTTCATCAGCCGCCCTTCACCTCGGCCGTGGACGTCGCGTCCGCGGACCGCTCGGCCACGGCGGCCGGGCGTGGCTTGTCGGCGAAGGGCTCGCCGTGGACGTACCGGCCGAGCGCGGTGAGCGGGAAGACCTGGCGGTAGAGGTGGTAGTTGATGGAGAAGTCCCAGGGGAAGCCGGTGCCGGTGAAGTACGGCTCGTCCCAGGAGCCGTCCTCGCGCTGGGTGGCGGCGAGCCAGGCGACGCCGCGTTCCACCGCCCCGGATTCCCGCTCCCCCGCCGCGAGCAGGGCCATCAGCGCCCACGCCGTCTGCGAGGCGGTCGAGGCGCCCCGGCCGCTCCACTCCTTGACGTACCGGTAGGAGCGCAGGTCCTCGCCCCAGCCGCCGTCGTCGTTCTGGACGGACTCCAGCCAGGTCACCGCGCGGCGGATCGCCGGGTGCGAGGCGGGGATGCCGGCGGCCGTGAGGGCGGGGACGACGGAGCCGGTGCCGTAGACGTAGTTGACGCCCCAGCGGCCGAACCACGAGCCGTCCTGCTCCTGTTCGGCGAGCAGCCACTGGATGCCGCGCCGGGTGCGCGGGTCGTGGGCGAGCCCCTCGACGGCGAGGCTCTCGACGACGTGCGCGGTGACGTCCGCCGACGGCGGGTCGATGACCTCGCCGAAGTCGCAGAACGGCAGCCGGTTGGGGAAGGGGCTGGTGTTGTCGACGTCGAACGCGCCCCAGGCGCCGTTCTTCGACTGCATGCCGAGGTTCCAGCGCACCCCGCGGCCGATGGCCTTCTCCACCCGTTCCGGATCGTGGTGGCTGACGCGGCGCAGCGCGAGGACCACCTCCGCGGTGTCGTCGATGTCGGGGTAGTTGTCGTTGTGGAACTCGAAGGCCCAGCCGCCGGGCGGGAGGCCGGGACGCTTCACCGACCAGTCGCCGGGGCGGACGATCTGCTCGCCGAGCATCCAGTCGGCGGCCTTCACCAGCTGCGGGTGGTCGGCGGGCACCCCCGCGTCGGCGAGCGCGATGGTGGCCAGGCAGGTGTCCCACACCGGGGACTGGCAGGCCTCGATCATCCGGGCGCCGTCCTCGCGCCACACGGCGAAACGGTCCAGCGACTGCAGGCCGGCGCGCATCACGGGGTGTTCGAGGTCGTAGCCGAGCAGGTACAGCGCGATGACCGAGTACACGGCCGGCGGCTGGATGCCGCCCCAGCAGCCGTCGTTCTCCTGGCGCTCGATGATCCAGCGGGCGGCGGTGTTCATGGCGGCCCGGCGCAGCCGGCGCGGGGCGACCTTGCGGTAGGCGTGCAGCGCCTTGTCGATGCGCTGGAAGGCGCCGTCCCAGCTCGCCGCCGGGGCCAGGGGCAGCGGGGGGTTGGGC
>NZ_QHJH01000178.1 GCF_003947455.1 Streptomyces sp. WAC 04229
AGGACGCGGCCGCCGCGGGGGCGGGGGTGTCCCTCTCGGCGGCGGCCGCGTCCTCGTCCACGGCCGCCGCGAGGGCCGCCACGGTGTCGTGCTGGTACATCCGGTAGACCGACACCGTCAGGCCCGCCTCGCGGGCGGCCGCCAGCACCTTGATCATCAGCAGTGAGTGGCCGCCCAGGTCGAAGAACCGGTCGTGCACGCCGATCTGCTCGACCCCCAGCACCTGGGACCAGATGGCCGCCAGCGCCTGCTCGGTGGGGGTGCGCGGAGGCACGTGATCCGTGCCTCCGCCCAGCGCCGACCGGTCCGGCGCGGGCAGGGCCCGCCGGTCGACCTTGCCGTTGGCGTTGAGCGGCAGGGCGTCCAGGACGAGGAACGCCGCGGGCACCATGTAGTCGGGCAGCCGGACCGCGCAGTGCCGGGTCAGCTCCTGCGGAGGCACCCCGGCCGCGTCCGCCGCGGCCGTCCAGTAGGCCACGAGCCGCCGGTCGCCCGGCACCGGCTCGTGCACGGCGACGTACGCGTCACGGACGGCGGGGTGGGCGGCCAGTACCGTCCGGACCTCCCCCAGTTCGACCCGGTAGCCCCGGATCTTCACCTGGTCGTCGATCCGGCCGAGGAACTCGACGTTCCCGTCCGGCCGCTGCCGCACCAGGTCACCCGTGCGGTAGAGCCGGCCGCCGGGCACCGGGCCGTACGGGTCCGGCACGAAGCGCTCCGCCGTGAGGTCGGGTCTGCCCGCGTATCCGCGTGCCACACCGGTCCCGGCGGCGTAGAGCTCTCCGGGCACCCCCACCGGGACCGGGGCCAGCGCCCCGTCCAGGACGTAGACCCGCATGTTCGGCAGGGGGCGGCCGATCGGGACGACGCCGTCGCCGGACGGCCCGGTGACCGGGAAGACCGTGGAGCCGACGGACGCCTCGGTCGGACCGTACTCGTTGATCAGGCGTCCGGGGCCGAGGATGTCGAGCGAGCGGTCCGCCGTCGCCCCGGGCAGCGCCTCGCCGGCGACCACCGTCACCGCGGCGAGCCCTTCCGCCTGCTCGGTGGTCAGCTGCTCGGCCAGCAGGTCCAGGTGGCCCGGCGTCAGCTTGACGAAGCTGTACGGCGCCCCCGCGAGGAGCGCGCGGCCCAGGTCCGCGGGAGCGGTGTCCTGCGCGATCGCGAAGACCCGCTGGCCGGTGACGAGTGGCGCCCACAGGTTGGGGACGGTCAGGTCGAAGGCGACCGACGAGAAGACCGGTGCGCCGCCGGTGCCGCGGGCGGCCAGTTCGCGGGCGGCCCACGCCACGTGGTTGGCCAGCCCCCGGTGGGGCACCTCCACGCCCTTGGGCACACCGGTCGAGCCCGAGGTGAAGACGACGTAGGCGAGGGTGTCCAGGTCGTCGGCGCGTTCCGGGGCCGTGGCCGGGAAGGCGTCCAGACCCGGGCCCGCCGGCGTCACCGCCTCGGTTCCGGCGAACCGGTCCGCGTAGGCGGGGGAGGTGACCGCCACCCGGGCGCCCGAGGTCGCCACGATCGAGGCCACCCGGTCGGCCGGGTAGGAGGGGTCGACGGGCACGTACGCGCCGCCGGCCTTCCACACCGCGAGCAGTGCCGCGAGCAGGTCGGGGCCCCGGTCCAGCTGGACCGCGACGCGTGACTCGGCGCCGACCCCGCGGGCCCGCAGCGCGTGGGCGAGCCGATTGGCGTGCGCGTCCAGTCCCGCGTACGTCACCGTCGTGGCGCCCAGGGTGACCGCGGGCGACTCGGGGACCCGCCGCGCCTGCCGCTCGAACCGCTGCAGAACGGACTCGGTCTCGTCCTCGTACGCCGTGTCGTTCCACTGCGTCAGCTGCCGGAACAGCTCCTCCTCGGGCAGGGGCACCGAGCGCGCGTCCCCGTCCGGATCGGTGCACATCGCCTCCAGGACCCCCGCGTAGAGGGCGGTGAGCCGGTCGGCGTGCTCCCGGGACAGGGCGTGGGTGTGCGTGGTCATCAGCAGGTATCCGGAGACCGCGGAGACCGCCAGGTCGAACTCGGTGGCGCCCTCGCCGGAGCTGTCCGCGAGGTCCACGCGCCCGGTGTCGACGTGGTCGAAGTCCTGGTAGCTGAAGCGGACGGCGAGCAGGCGCTCCACGCCGGCGTCGTGCTGGATGGCCGGCATCGGGTAGCGGCGGTGCTCCCACATGCCCGCCTCGTGGGCGAAGACCTCGCGGACCAGTTCCTCCCAGGTGCGGTCGTGGCCGGCGTCGAAGGCGAACGGCAGGGTGTTGAGGTACATGCCGTACACGCGGTCCGCGCCCGGCGCCTCGGGGCGTGCGCTGAAGACGAGCCCGGAGTGGAAGCGGCTCTCCTCGGTGAGCAGGCTCAGCGTCTTCAGGTGGGCCGCGAGCAGCACGCTCTTGACCGACACCCGGGCACGTGCCGCCAAGGAGCGCAGTCCGCGCTCGTACGGGCGCAGCTCCACCGCGACGCGGTAGCGCTCACGTGCGGCGGACCGGTCGCCGGCCCAGGCCGACGGCAGGGCGAAGCGCGCGTAGCGCCCCGTCACGTCCTGCCAGTGGCGCCGGTCCTCCCCGCAGTCGAGGGACCGCAGTTCGGCGGCGACGAAGTCCGCGTAGCGCACCGCCGGCGGCATCGGGCTGGACGGCTGTCCGCCGTCGCGCACCCTGCGGTACTCGTCGAGCAGTTCCATCAGGAGGGCGCGGTGGCTCCATCCCTCGGTGATGGCGTGGCAGACGGTCAGCCCGAGCCGCCAGCCGTCGTCCTCGACGTGTGCGGTCATCCGCAGCAGCGGTGCCCGGGTGAGGTCGAAGAGGTCGGCGCGTTCGGCGGCCACGAAGTCCGCGACGACCGCGCGCCGCCGTTCCCCGTCCATGCCCCGCAGGTCGTGGACGGCCACCGGGACACCGGCCGCGGCGTGCACCACCTGGAGGGGCTGGCTGAAGCCGTCCAGGTGGAAGGAGGTGCGCAGCAGGTCGTGGCGCTCGGCGACGGCCTCGGCGGCGGTGCGCAGCGCGGGTGCGGAGAACGGCTCGGACTCGGTGATCCGGAACGACGAGACGTTGTGGTAGGCGTGCTCGGAGTCGTCCGCCAGCATCTCCAGGACCATGCCGAGCTGGACCTGGGTCAGCGGGTAGGCGTCCACGGCGTCGTCCGGGAGCGCGGCCCGGTCCGCGTCGCCGAGCAGGCTGAACGCCTCGACGGGCGCCGCCACCTCGACGGGCGCGGGGCGCCCGGTGACGAACTCGGCCAGGGCGGCCACGGTGCGGTGCTCGAACACCTCCCGGACGCCGACGTCGAATCCGGCCGCGCGCAGGGCTCCGACGAGGGCTACGGCGCGGATGGAGTGACCGCCGATGTCGAAGAACCCGTCCTCGACGCCGACCCGGTCCCGGTCCAGTACCTCCGCCCACACCCCGGCGATCCGCTCCTCGGTCACCGTGCGCGGGGCGACATGGCCGTCGGCGGGTGCCGCGGCCGCCTCCGGGCCGGGCAGGGCCCCCCGGTCCACCTTGCCGTTGGCGTTCAGCGGCAGGGCGTCCAGAGGGGTGAGGGTGGCCGGGACCATGTAGGCGGGGAGCCGCCCGGTCAGGTGCGCGCGGACCGTCTCGGCGGTCGCGTCCGCCGGTGCGTAGTAGGCGGCCAGTTCGCCCTCGTGTGTCGTGACGTAGGCGTCGTGGACGTCCGGGTGGGCGGACAGGACGGCCCGCACCTCGCCGAGTTCGACGCGGAAGCCGCGGATCTTGACCTGGTCGTCGAGCCGTCCCAGGAACTCGACGGTGCCGTCCGTCCCCTGCCGCACGAGGTCACCCGTGCGGTAGAGCCGGGACCCGGCCGGGCCGTGCGGATCGGGCAGGAACCGCTCCGCCGTGAGATCGGGCCGGCCCGCGTAACCGCGCGCCACACCCGTACCGCCGACGTACAGCTCCCCCGGGACACCGACCGGCACCGGGCGCATGGCCCCGTCCAGGACATAGGTCCGCATGTTCGGCAGCGGACGGCCGATCGGCAGCACGTCGGTGTCCGCCGCGTCCGGCACCGGATGGATCGTGGAGCCCACGGAGGCCTCGGTCGGGCCGTACTCGTTGACCAGCTCGGTGCGCGGCGCCAGCGCCCGCCACCGCTCCAGCGTGGCCCGGGTGAACGCCTCGCCCGCCACCACCAGCACCGGTGCCAGACCGGCGGCCCGCTCCGGTGTGAGCTGCCGCGCCAGCACGTCCAGGTGGCCCGGGGTCAGCTTCACGAACGAGTAGGGCGCCGAGGCGGCCAGGTGCTCGCCCAGGTCGGCCATGTCGACGTCGTGGCCGACGGTGTGCACGGTCTGGCCGGTGACGAGCGGCGCCCACAGGTTGGGGACGACGAGGTCGAAGGCTACGGAGGAGAACAGGGGGGCGCCGCCGGTGCCGCGGGCGGCCAGTTCGCGGGCGGCCCACGCCACGTGGTTGGCCAGCCCCCGGTGGGGCACCTCCACGCCCTTGGGCACACCGGTCGAGCCCGAGGTGAAGACGACGTAGGCGAGGGTGTCCAGGTCGTCGGCGCGTTCCGGGGCCGTGGCGGGCAGCCCGGCGAGGTCCGGGACGTCCGTGAGGGTGAGGACGGCGCCCGACACCTCGGCCATCGCCCGGACCCGGTCGGCCGGGTGGGACGGGTCGGCCGGCACGTAGGCGCCGCCCGCCTTCCACACGGCCAGCAACGCGGTCAGCAGGTCCGGTCCGCGGTCCAGGCCGACCAGCACCCGGGACTCGGTGGTGACGCCGCGCGCCCGCAGGTGGTGGGCGAGCCGGTTGGCCCGGGCGTCCAGTCCGGCGTACGACAGCGTGCCGCCGGCGTGGGCGACAGCGACCGCCTCCGGTGTGCGGACCGCCTGCTCCTCGAAGCGGCGCAGCACCGAGGCGGTCTCGGCCCGGTACGCCGTCTCGTTCCACGCGCCGAGCTGGAGCTCCCGCTCCCCCGCCGGGAGGAAGGTCGCACGGGCGTCCCCCTCCGGGTCGCCGGCCATCGCCTCCAGGACCTGGCGCAGCATGTCCGCGAGGCGGTCGGTGCCGGACCGGCTGAGGGCACGGGGGGAGGCGGTCAGGACGAGGTGGCCGACGCGGGCCGAGACGCCGAGCGGGAACTCGGTGGGGCTGTCGTCGATGCTCGCCAGGTAGTCGACCCGTTCGCGGTCGACCTGGTCGAAGTCGTGGTAGCTGAACCGCATGTCGATCAGCCGCTCGCCGTCGGACAGTTCGCGCTGGATGACGGGCATCGGGAAGGCCCGGTGGGGCCAGAGCCCGATCTCGCGGGCGAACACGTCAGCCACCAGTTCGCGCCAGGTGCCGGCCGTGCGGTCGAACGCGAACGGCAGGGTGTTGAGGTGCATCCCGTAGACGCGGTCGGCGCCGAGCACCTCCGGACGGGCGTTGCACACCAGCCCGGTGAAGAACCGCTCCTCCTCGGTGAGCATGCTGAGCGTCTTCAGATGGGCCGCGTGCAGGACGCTCTTGAGGGAGGCCCCCGCCTTCGTGGCCAGGGCGCGCAGCCGGTCCTCCAGGTCGTGGAAGGGCACCGGGACCCGGTAGGGGGCGCCGTGGTCGCCGGGGTCGCCGCGCCAGGGTGCCGGCACCGTCAGGCGGGCGTGGTCGTCGATCACCGACGTCCAGTGGGCCCGGGTCTCCGCGGAGTTCAGCGCGTCCTGTTCGGCGGCGACGAAGTCGGCGAACCGGACGGCCGGGAGCGTCGTCCCGGAAGGCTCCGCGCCGTCCAGGAGGCGGCCGTACTCCTGGAGCAGCTCCATGAGGAGGGAGTGGTGGCTCCAGCCGTCCAGGATCGCGTGGCACTCGGTGTTGGTGATCCACCAGCTGCCGTCGCCGGCGGTGTGCGCGTACAGGCGCAGCAGCGGCGGGTCGGCCAGGTCGAACAGGGTGGCGCGCTCCTCGGCGGTGAACTCCCGCAGCGCGGCTTCGAGCGCGTCCGGGGAGAGGTGGGAGAGATCCCGGGAGCCGACCGCCATCTCCGCACTCGCGTGCACCAGCTGCATCGGTACGGAGTACGTGGTGAGGTCGAAGGACGTGCGCAGCGCCTCGTGCCGGGCGACGACCACCGCGGCCGCGCCGCGCAACGCCTCGATGGAGAAGGGCCGCTCGTCGCGGATCCGGAACGAGGTCACGTTGTGGTAGGGGTGCTTGCCGTCGTCGGTCAGCATCTCGACGACCATGCCGAGCTGGACCTGCGAGACGGGGTAGGCGTCGGCCAGGCCGTCCGGCAGCAGCTCCCGGTCCCCGGCGCCGATCAGCGCGAACGGCGCCACCGTACGACCCGCGTCGGCCGGGGCCGGGCGGCCGGTGACCAGCTCGGCGACGCGGGCGACCGTGCCGTGCTCGAAGACGTCGCGCACGGCGAGGTCGTAGCCGAGGGCACGCAGCCGGCCCACCAGAGTCACGGCGCGGATGGAGTGACCGCCGAGTTCGAAGAACCCGTCCTCCACGCCGACCCGCTCCAGGCCCAGTACGTCCGCCCAGACCGCGGCGATCCGCTCCTCGGCCACCGTGCGCGGGGCGACGTGGCCGGCGGTGCCCAGGTCCTCCCGGCCCGGGGCGGGCAGGGCGCGCTTGTCGAGCTTCCCGTTGGTGGTCAACGGCAGCGCGTCCAGGGTGACGAACGCGGCCGGGACCATGTACTCGGGCAGCACCGTGCGGACGTGGGCCAGCAGTTGCCCCGGTGCCGGCGGGGTGTCACCGGCAGCGGTCACGTAGGCCACGAGCCGCTCGTCGCCCGGGGCGTCCTCACGGACCAGGACCACCGCGTCCCGCACTCGCGGGTGGGCGGCCAGCGCCGCCTCGATCTCGCCCGGTTCGATGCGGAAGCCGCGGATCTTGACCTGGTCGTCGGCGCGGCCCAGGAACTCCAGTGACCCGTCGGCCAGCCGGCGGGCACGGTCGCCGCTCCGGTACAGGCGGCTCCCCGGTGGCCCGAAGGGGTCGGGCACGAAGCGCTCGGCGGTCAGCCCCGGCCGGTTCAGGTAGCCGCGCGCGACGCCGGGGCCGGCCACGTGGATCTCGCCGGGCACGCCGACCGGCACCGGCCGGCCGGCCCTGTCCAGCAGATGGACGCGCAGGTCCGCCAGCGGGTGGCCGACCGCGTTGCCGGCACCCGGCTCCAGGTCCGCCCCGGTGATGCGGTGGTAGGTGGTGTGGACCGTGGTCTCGGTGATGCCGTACATGTTGGCCAGGACCACCCGGGACAGCCCGAACCGCTCCGCGAACGGACGCAGTTCGGAGACCTCCAGCTTCTCCCCCGCGAAGACGACGGCCCGCAGGGAGAGGTCCGCCCCGGTGTCCACCAGGGAGCGGAACGCGGTCGGCGTCTGGTTGAGGACCGTCACGCGCTCGCGCACGAGCAGGTCCAGGAACTCCTCCGGTGACCGGGTGACCGCGTGCGGGACGACGATCAGCCGGCCCCCGAAGAGCAGGGCGCCCCACATCTCCCAGACCGAGACGTCGAACGCGTAGCTGTGGAACAGCGGCCAGACGTCCGTGTCGGTGAAGGCGTAGTGCTCGTGACCGCGCTGCATCAGCCGCACCACGTTGGCATGGGTGACGGCGACGCCCTTCGGCCTGCCCGTCGAACCCGAGGTGTAGATCGTGTAGACCAGGTTGTCCGGGTCACCCCCGGCCGCCGGGTCGGTGTCCGGCTGCTCGGCGAGCAGCCCCGCGTCCGCGTCCAGGAGCAGCAGCTCCACGTCGAAGGGTCCGGCGTGGTCGCCGACCGTGACGACCAGCGGCGCCCGCGCGTCCCGCACGATGTAGGCGAGCCGGTCGGCGGGGTTCGCCGGGTCCAGCGGCAGGTAGGCGGCGCCGGACTTCAGGATGCCCAGCAGCGCCGGGATCAGCTCCGGGCCCCGCTCCAGGCAGAGTCCCACCAGCGTCTCCGGCCCGGCGCCCTTGGCGATCAGCGCGTGCGCGACGCGGTTCGCCCGCGCGTTCAGTTCGGCGTACGTCAGGTGGGTGCCCTCGAACGACAGGGCCGTCGCGTGCGGGGTGCGGGCCGCCTGCTCCTCGAACAACTCGTGCACCCGACGGGTCACCGGAGGCGGGTCGAGTGGTGCGCCGAGCAGCGCGGCCCGCTCCCGCTCGCCGAGGATCTCCAGCCGGGACAACGGCGCCGACGGGTCGTCCGCGATCTCGGCCAGGAGACGCAGCAGATGACCGCGCAGGCGTTCCACCGTCACCCGGTCGAACAGGGCGGTCGCGTACTCGAGGTGCCCGCCGAGCGAACCGTCGCCGGCCTCGCGGACCTGGAGGTCGAGGTCGAACCTGGCGACGCGTCCGGAGCCCTCGAACTGCGTCGCCTCGACGCCGGGCAGGGCGAACGCGGCACCCCGGTCGCCGTGCATCGTGAACGCGACCTGGAACAGCGGGGTCCGCGACAGGTCGCGGGGCGGCGCGAGGGCCTCGACGACCCGGGCGAAGGGCACGTCCTGGTGGTCGTAGGCCTCCAGCACCGCGTCGCGGGTGCGGGCCAGCAGCCGGGTGAAGGACGGGTCGCCGGACAGGTCACCGCGGAGGACGAGGCTGTTGATGCCGTAACCGATGAGCTGCTGCAGCTCGGGGCGTCCACGGCCGGAGACGACCGTGCCGACGGCGATGTCCTCCCGGTCGGTGTAGCGGGCCAGCAGCGTCTGGTAGGCGGCCAGGAACAGCATGAACAACGTGCTGTCGTGGCCGGCGGCCAGCTCGCGCAGCCGGGTCGCGAGGGGGGCGGGGACCGTGAACGGGACGGCGTCACCGCTGTGGTCGCGCGCCGGAGGGCGGGGGCGGTCGGCCGGCAGGTCCAGCGGTGCCAGGCCGGCCAGCCGGTCCCGCCAGTACCCGAGGTGCGCGTCGGCGGCCTCGCCGGTCGTCGTGGTGCGCTGCCAGGCGGCGTAGTCCGCGTACTGCACGGCGAGCGGCTCCGGGGTGGTCCCCCCGTACAGCGCGCTCAGCTCCTCGCCGAAGACCCGGGTGGACCAGGCGTCGCAGGCGATGTGGTGGAAGACGACGGCGAGTACGTGCTCGTCGTCGCCCAGGCGGATCAGTCGGCCGCGGACCGGCCAGTCACGGCCGAGGTCGAAGGCGCGGGCCAGGTCGGCCTCGACCAGGGCCCGGACCGCGGTGTCGTCCGCGGCGGCGGAGCGCTCCAGCGGCAGCGGGCGCGGCGCGTCGACGAGCTGGACCGGCAGGTCGCCGTCGAGGGCGTAGCGCGTGCGCAGGATCTCGTGCCGGTCCAGTACGCCCTGCCAGGCCCGTGCGAGCGCCTCGGTGTCCAGCGTGCCGCGCAGGCGCAGGACCAGGGGCACGAGGTATTCGGGGCTCTCGGGCTCCAGGCGGCTGAGGAACCACATCTGCTCCTGCCCGTGGGACAGCGGCAGCGCGGCGTCCCGGTCGGCGCGCGGCATCCCCGCGCGGAGGGGCGTGGCGGCGCGGCCGGCGAGCCGGCGGCGCAGCAGCTCGGCGCGGAGCGCGTCGGCGGAGGTGCCCACGGCCGCGGGCTTTTCCATGTTCCCGGTGCTCATGCCTGCTGCTCCTTGGCGTGCGACGGGGCGTCGGCCGCGGCGGGGCCGACGGTGTTCAGGGCTCGGGTGTGGTTCAGGAGGTCGTCGTCGGAGAGCGCCGCCACCTCGGCCGTGACGCGCTCCTCGACCGTGGCGGCGAGCTGGGCGATGGTCGGCCCCTCGAAGACGGTCCGGACGGGGCAGTCGATGCCGAACTCCTGCTGGACGCGGGAGATCAGGCGGATCGCGAGGATCGAGTTGCCGCCGACGTGGAAGAAGCTGTCGTGGGCCGAGGCCCGCACGCCGAGCAGTTCGGTCCAGATCGAGGCGAGGCGCTCCTCGACGGGTCCGCTCGGCGCCACGTGCGCGGGGTCCTCCGCGCGCCCGGGCTCGGGCAGTGCCCCGCGGTCCACCTTGCCGTTGGCGTTGACCGGCAGGGCGTCCAGCGCCGTGAACGTCGCCGGGATCATGTACTCGGGCAGCCGGCGCTCGCAGTACGCCGCCAGGTCGGGCAGCGGCG
This sequence comes from Streptomyces sp. WAC 04229, assembly GCF_003947455.1. GTDB lineage: Bacteria > Actinomycetota > Actinomycetes > Streptomycetales > Streptomycetaceae > Streptomyces. Next base: position 10,017 of record NZ_QHJH01000178.1, read on the forward strand.
TGCCGGGGGTGGCGGGTACCGCGTAGCAGGCCAGGGCCGGTGCACCGGACTCGGGGCGGTGGACGGTGACCACCGCTTCGCGCACCTCGGGGTGCTCCTCCACGACCGCCCGGATCTCGCCGGGCTCGACGCGGTAGCCGCGGATCTTGACCTGGTCGTCGAGGCGCCCGAGGAAGGCCACGGTGCCGTCCGGCAGCCGGCGGACGAGGTCGCCGGTGCGGTAGAGGCGGGCGCCGGGCTCGGCGGCGTACGGGTCGGGCACGAAGCGCTCGGCGGTGGGTCCGGGCCGGCCCGCGTAGCCGCGGGCGACGCCGGTCCCGCCGACGTAGAGCTCTCCCGCCACGCCGACCGGGACGGGCCTGAGAGCGGGGTCGAGGACGTACATCGTCATCCCGGGCAGCGGGCGGCCGATCGGCAGGACGTCGGGGAGCGGGACCGACTCGTCCTGCGGCACCGGGTGGACGCAGGTGCCCACGGATGCCTCGGTGGGTCCGTACTCGTTGATCAGCAGCATGTCGGGGGCGAGTTCGCGCCAGCGCCGGAGCGTGGCCCGCGAGAAGGCCTCGCCGGCCACCACGGCGACCGGAGCGAGCGCCCCGGCCTGGTCGGCCCCCAACTGGGCGGCGAGGATGTCGAGATGGCCGGGCGTCAGCTTCAGGAAGCTGAACGGTGCGGCATCCGAAAGGCGCTTGCCCAGCTCGGACAGGTCCGTGTCCTGCGGCAGCAGGAACAGCCGCTGGCCGGTGGCCAGGGGCGCCCACAGGTTCGGTACGACCAGGTCGAAGGCGACCGAGGAGAACAGGGCGGCGCCGCCGCAGTCGTGCCCGGCGAGTTCGCGCACCGCCCACGCCACGTGGTTGGCCAGGCCCCGGTGGGTGACCTCGACGCCCTTGGGGACGCCGGTCGAGCCGGAGGTGAAGATCACATACGCGAGCCGGTCGAGGTCCCGGGTGCGGGCGGGTGAGGCGGGCGCGCGTGCGGCGATGTCCTCGGCCGCGGTGTCCAGGGCCAGCACGCGCGCCCCGGTCCCCTCGAAGCGGTGGGCGTATCCGGCGCTGGTCACCACGGTCCGTACTCCGGCGGCCGCGCACATCTCGGCGATCCGCTCCGCCGGGTACGAAGGGTCGACCGGTACGTAGGCCCCGCTGGCCTTCCACACCGCCAGCAGGGCGGTCACCAGCTCGGGGCCGCGGTCGAGGAGCACGGCGACGCGGGTCTCGGCGCCCACGCACAGCGTGCGCAGGTGCCGGGCCAGGCGGTTGGCGTCGGCGTCCAGCTCGCCGTAGGTGACGTCCCGTCCGGCGAAGTCGAGTGCCGTGCGCCGGGGGGTGCTGCGGGCCTGGGCCTCGACGTGGTCGAGGACGGTGAGCCCGTCCGTCTGCCACGCCGTGTCGTTCCAGTCGACGACGAGACGCCGGTGCTCCCGCGGGTCGAGGAGTTCCACCTCGCCCAGCACGGTGCCGGGGTCGTGGGCGACCCGGTCCAGCAGGGTGAGGAAGTGGCCGGCCATCCGCTCCACGGTGGCCCGCTCGAACAGGGAGGTGCCGTACTCCAGGACGCCGTCCAGGGAGCCGTCGGCGGTCTGCCGCATGAACAGCGACAGGTCCGTCTTGGCGACCTGCCAGGCGCCGGTGAAGGCCGCCAGGTCCGATTCCCGTGTGGCGACGCTGGTGACGCCCTCGCTGTGCAGGTCGAAGGCGACCTGGTAGAGCGGGGTGCGGGACAGGTCGCGCTCGGGCTGGAGCTCGTCCACGAGCCGCTCGAAGGGCAGTTCCTGGTGGGCGAAGGCCGCGCGGGCGACGTCCCGCACCCGCCGCAGCGCCTCGGTGAAGGTCAGCTCCGGCGTCAGACCGCAGCGCACCACGAGGGAGTTGAGGAAGAAGCCGACCATGTTCTCGGTCTCGGGCCGGATCCGGCCCGCCACCGGGGCGCCGACCGGCACGTCCCACTGGCCGCTGTACCGGGCCACGAGGGTCGCGTACGCCGTGAGCAGGGTCATGAACGGGGTCGCGCCGTGCGCGCGGCCGAGTTCCGTCAGGGCGGTGGCGGTCGACCGGCTGACCTTCAGGGGTACGACCCCGCCGTGCGGGTCCCGGACGGCGGGGCGGGGACGGTCGGTGGGCAGGTCGACCGGGTTGAGGCCGTCCAGGACCGCACGCCAGTGGGCGAGTTCGCCCTCGACGAACTCCTCGGTGAGCCGGGCGTGCTGCCAGGCCCCGTAGTCGGCGTACTGGAGGTCCTGGGCGGGCAGCCGGGGCTCGCGCCCCTCCCGCCGGGCGGCGCACAGTTCGCGCAGTTCGCGCTCCAGCAGCACCGTCGACCAGCCGTCGCAGGCGATGTGGTGAAGGGTGAGCAGGAGCAGGTGCTCCGCGCCGGGCCGGCGGACCAGCAGGGCCCGCCACAGCGGCCCGTGCTCCAGGTCGAAGCCCCGCTGGAACTGCTCGGCGAACAGCGCGCCCGGTTCCGTCCGGCCGTCGTCGACACGCAGTTCGACGTGCGCGGTTCCCGGGGCGTCGATCACCTGGCGCACCTCTCCGTCCGCGGACACGTAGCGGGTGCGCAGCGGCTCGTGCCGGGCGGCCAGCGCGTCCAGCGCCGCCTTGACGTCCGCCGGCTCCCACGCCTCGGGCAGCCGCAGGAAGAGGGGGGCGACCCACTCGGGGCTGCCCGGGTTCATCCGGTCCAGGAACCACAGGCGGCGCTGCCCGGAGGAGAGCGGCAGGTCACCGCTGCGGGAGACGGGGGCGACGACCGCGGGAGCCGGTTCCTTCGCGGCGCCCAGCAGCCGTGCCTGCGCCTCGACGGTGGTGGCACCGAACAGGCCGCGCAGGGAGATCTTCTCGCCGGACGCGGTACGCAGCCGGGCGGCGAGGCGGGTGAGCTGGAGCGAGGTGCCGCCCAGGGCGAAGAAGTCGTCGCCCGCGCCGACGCGCTCCCGGCCGAGCAGCTCGGCCCAGACACCGGCGACGAGTTCCTCCGCCGCGTCGCGTGGCGCCGTGTACTCGTCCGCGCGGGCGGCGGCGATCTCCGCGGGGGCCGGCAGGGCGGCGCGGTCGGTCTTGCCGCTGGGCAGCAGCGGGAAGGAGTCGAGCACGTGGAAGAGGGCGGGCACGTGGCTGTCCGGGAGCCGGCCGGTGAGGAAGACCCGCAGCTCGTCGGTGTCCACGGGGGCGCTCGCGGTGACATACGCGGCGAGCCGCTTGCCCCCGTCCGCGGCCTCATAGGCGGTCACGACGGCGCCGGTGACCAGGGGGTGCGCGGCCAGCGCGGCCTCGGTCTCGCCGGGTTCGACGCGGACGCCGTTCACCTTCACCTGGTGGTCCAGGCGGCCGAGGTACTCCAGGGAGCGGTCGGCGCGCCAGCGCACCTGGTCGCCGGTGCGGTAGAGACGGGCGCCGGGCTCGGCGGCGTAGGGGTCGGGCACGAAGCGCTCGGCGGTCAGGTCGGGGCGGCCGGCGTAGCCGCGGGCGACGCCCACACCGCCCACGTACAGCTCACCGGGGACGCCGACCGGCACGGGCGTGCCACCCGGGTCGAGGACGAGCACCTTCAGGCCGGGCAGCGGGCGGCCGATGGGTACGGGCCCGCCGGTCGCGGAGGGGTCGGCGGCCTGGGCGGTGACGTCGATGGAGCACTCGGTGGGGCCGTAGGTGTTCCACACCTCCAGGTCCCGGCCCGCCTTCTCGCGTACGCGGGCGACCAGTTCGGCGTGGAGGGGCTCACCGGCGGAGAACAGCAGCCGCAGCGCGCCGCAGCCGTCCCAGTCACCGGCGTCGGCAAGGGGTGCGAGCACGGACGGCACGACCTGCAGGACGGTGACGCCCAGCTCGGCCACGGCCCGCAGCAGCGCCGCCGGGTCGCGCTCGGCGCCCGCCGGGGCGAGGACCACGGTGCCGCCGCTGACCAGGGGCGCGAAGATCTCCCACCCGGCCGCGTCGAAGCCGACGGTGGTCTTCTGGAGCACCCGGTCTCCGGCGCCCAGGCCGTGCCGGTCCACGGTCCAGCCGACCCGGTTGGCGATGCCCTCGTGGGTGACGACGACGGCCTTGGGCCTGCCGGTGGAGCCCGAGGTGAAGATGGCGTACGCGGCACCGGCCGGGTCCTGGACCGGCAGCGGCACGTGGGCCTCCGGCGTGTCCGGCAGTTCCGCCGGGTCCAGACGCCGGGCACCCGCCTCGTCCACCGCGGAGCGCAGTGCCGGGCCGGCCAGGACCAGCCGCGCCCCCGCGTCCCGGATCAGACCGGTGAGCCGGGCGGGCGGCTGCTCGGGGTCCAGCGGTACGTAGGCGGCGCCCGCCCGCCAGACCCCGAGCAGCGAGACGACCAGGTCGACACCGCGGGGCAGGCCGACCCCGACCAGCGTCTCGGGCCCCGCGCCCAGGTCCCGAAGCCGGAGGGCCGTGCGCAGGGACGCACGGTCCAGCTCCTCGTACGTCACCGCCCGGTCGCCGTCGACGACGGCCACCGCGTCGGGCGTGCGGAACGCCTGCTCGGCGAAGCGTTCCGAAAGCAGTTCGGCGTTCACGGCAACTCCTGTCACAGACCTGGGTGTCGGGGTGGGCGGCGGTCAGGCCGCGGAGGACTCGTGCATCCGGCGGCGCAGGCTCAGCGGACGCATGTCGGTCCACACCTCGGTGATCCGTGCCAGGCACTCCTCGCGCGTGCCCTCGGTGCCCTCGGCGTGCCAGCCGGCGGGCAGCTCGCGCCCGACGGGCCACAGCGAGTACTGCTCCTCGTCGTTGAACACCACGCGCTGGCGGGGGCCTTCGGTCTGCTCGGCGGTCATGGGAACTCCTCTGCGAAGCGAAGAAGGGTGGGTGGAGAAGAAGGG
>NZ_QHJH01000179.1 GCF_003947455.1 Streptomyces sp. WAC 04229
ACCTGGTCGGCCCACCCGCGGCCCGCCCCTTCGCCATCGCCGCCCTGGCCCGCGAGACGTCCCGTCCCGTCCTGGCGGTGACGGCGACGGGCCGCGAGGCCGAGGACCTCGCCGCGGCCCTGCGCTCCCTCCTGCCCCCCGAGGGCATCGTCGAGTACCCCTCCTGGGAGACCCTCCCGCACGAGCGCCTCAGCCCGCGCAGCGACACCGTCGGCCGCCGCCTGGCCGTCCTGCGGCGCCTGGCCCACCCCCGCCCCGACGACCCGGAGACCGGCCCGGTCTCCGTCGTCGTGGCGCCCGTCAGGTCCGTGCTCCAGCCGCAGGTCAAGGGCCTCGGCGACCTGGAGCCGGTGGCCCTGCGCACCGGGCAGACCGCCGACCTGAACGAGATCGTGGAAGCCCTCGCGGCAGCCGCGTACGCGCGCGTGGAGCTGGTGGAGAAGCGCGGCGAGTTCGCCGTCCGCGGCGGCATCCTGGACGTCTTCCCGCCGACCGAGGAGCACCCCCTCCGCGTCGAGTTCTGGGGCGACGACGTCGAGGAGATCCGCTACTTCAAGGTCGCCGACCAGCGCTCCCTGGAGATCGCCGAACACGGCCTGTGGGCCCCGCCCTGCCGCGAGCTGCTGCTGACCCCGGACGTGCGCGAGCGCGCCGCCGCCCTCGCCGAGGCCCACCCCGAGCTGGGCGAACTGCTCGGCAAGATCGCCGAGGGCATCGCCGTCGAGGGCATGGAGTCCCTCGCCCCCGTCCTCGTCGACGACATGGAACTGCTCCTGGACGTGCTCCCCAAGGGCGCCATGGCCCTCGTCTGCGACCCCGAGCGGGTGCGGACCCGCGCCGCCGACCTGGTGGCGACGAGCCAGGAGTTCCTCCAGGCCTCCTGGGCGGCCACCGCGGGCGGTGGCGAGGCGCCGATCGACGTCGACGCGGCCTCGCTCTGGTCCATCGCCGACGTCCGGGAGCGGGCCCGCGAGCTGGACATGATGTGGTGGTCGGTGTCCCCGTTCGCCGCCGACGACGCGTTCGAGGAGGCCGACACCCTCAAGCTCGGCATGCACGCCCCCGAGACCTACCGCGGCGACACCGCCAAGGCACTGGCCGACACCCAGGGCTGGCTCGCCGACGGCTGGCGCGCGGTCTACGTCACCGAGGGCCACGGCCCGGCCGCCCGCACCGTCGAGGTGCTCGGCGGCGAGGGCATCGCGGCCCGCCTGGACAACGACCTGGGCGCCCTCAGCCCCTCCGTCGTGCACGTCTCCTGCGGCTCGATCGACCACGGCTTCGTCGACCGCACCCTCCGGCTCGCCGTCCTCACCGAGACCGACCTGACCGGCCAGAAGGCCGCGGGCCGAGAGGGCGCCCGGATGCCCGCCCGGCGCCGCAAGACCATCGACCCGCTCACCCTGGAGACGGGCGACTACATCGTCCACGAGCAGCACGGCGTGGGCCGCTACATCGAGATGGTGCAGCGCACCGTGCAGGGCGCCACCCGCGAGTACCTGGTCGTGGAGTACGCCCCCGCCAAGCGCGGCCAGCCCGGCGACCGGCTCTACATCCCCACCGACCAGCTGGAGCAGATCACCAAGTACGTCGGCGGCGAGGCCCCCACCCTGCACCGCCTCGGCGGCGCCGACTGGACCAAGACCAAGGCCCGCGCGAAGAAGGCGGTCAAGGAGATCGCCGCCGACCTGATCAAGCTCTACAGCGCGCGGATGGCGGCCCCGGGACACGCCTTCGGCGCCGACACCCCCTGGCAGCGCGAGCTGGAGGACGCCTTCCCCTACGCCGAGACCCCGGACCAGCTCACCACCATCGCCGAGGTCAAGGACGACATGGAGAAGACGGTCCCCATGGACCGCCTGATCTGCGGCGACGTCGGCTACGGCAAGACCGAGATCGCGGTCCGCGCCGCCTTCAAGGCGGTTCAGGACGGCAAGCAGGTCGCCGTGCTCGTGCCGACGACCCTGCTGGTCCAGCAGCACTTCGGGACGTTCGGCGAGCGGTACGCCCAGTTCCCGGTGAACGTGAAGGCGCTGTCCCGCTTCCAGACCGACGCCGAGTCGAAGGCGACCCTGGAGGGCCTGCGCGAGGGGTCGGTGGACATCGTCATCGGCACCCATCGGCTGTTCTCCTCCGAGACCAAGTTCAAGGACCTGGGCCTGGTCATCGTCGACGAGGAACAGCGCTTCGGCGTCGAGCACAAGGAGCAGCTGAAGAAGCTCCGCGCCAACGTCGACGTGCTGACCATGTCCGCCACCCCCATCCCGCGCACCCTGGAGATGGCGGTCACCGGCATCCGCGAGATGTCCACGATCACCACCCCGCCGGAGGAGCGCCACCCGGTGCTGACCTTCGTCGGCCCCTACGAGCAGAAGCAGATCGGCGCCGCCATCCGCCGCGAGCTGCTGCGAGAGGGCCAGGTCTTCTACATCCACAACCGCGTCGAGTCCATCGACCGCGCGGCGGCCCGGCTGCGCGAGATCGTCCCCGAGGCGCGCATCGCCACCGCCCACGGCCAGATGTCCGAGCAGGCCCTGGAGCAGGTGGTCGTCGACTTCTGGGAGAAGAAGTTCGACGTGCTCGTCTCCACCACCATCGTCGAGTCCGGCATCGACATCTCCAACGCCAACACCCTCATCGTCGAGCGCGGCGACAACTTCGGCCTCAGCCAGCTCCACCAGCTGCGCGGCCGGGTCGGCCGAGGACGGGAGCGCGGCTACGCGTACTTCCTCTACCCGCCGGAGAAGCCCCTGACCGAGACGGCGCACGAGCGCCTGGCGACCATCGCCCAGCACACCGAGATGGGCGCGGGCATGTACGTGGCGATGAAGGACCTGGAGATCCGCGGCGCGGGCAACCTGCTCGGCGGCGAGCAGTCCGGCCACATCGCCGGCGTCGGCTTCGACCTGTACGTGCGGATGGTCGGCGAGGCGGTCGCCGACTACCGGGCCTCGCTGGAGGGCGGTGTCGAGGAGGAGCCGCCGCTGGAGGTCAAGATCGAGCTGCCGGTCGACGCGCACGTCCCGCACGACTACGCGCCCGGCGAGCGGCTGCGCCTCCAGGCATACCGGTCCATCGCCTCCGCCAACAGCGAGGAGGACATCAAGGCCGTGCGCGAGGAGCTGGTCGACCGCTACGGCAAGCTGCCGGAGCCGGTGGAGAACCTGCTGCTGGTCGCGGGCCTGCGGATGCTCGCGCGGGCGTGCGCCGTCGGCGAGATCGTGCTCCAGGGCAACAACATCCGCTTCGCGCCGGTGGAGTTGCGCGAGTCCCAGGAACTGAGGCTGAAGCGGCTCTACCCCGGCAGCGTCATCAAGGCGGGCACCCGCCAGGTCCTCGTACCGCGCCCGAAGACCGCGAAGGTCGGCGGCAAGCCGCTGCTCGGGCGGGAACTGCTCGGCTGGGTGGGGGAGTTCCTGACCTCGATCCTGGGGTCGTAGCGCGAGCCCGTCCTCCCAAGGTCAGCAGCCCGTCCTCCTGAGGCCAGAAGCGTCCTGGACGTGGCGGAGGGCCGAATCGCGAGACGAAACGCGAAGCCCGTCCAAGGGACACGCCCCATGGACGGGCTTCGGCGGTTGTGGACGTCCGGAGCGGCTACCGCTGCTCCGGCCGGTCGCCGCCCTCGCGCCCGAAGCCGAGCTTTCCCTCGGCCTGCTGCTGCGCGGCGTCGACCTGCTTCTCGTACTTGCCGCCGGTCCGCTGGTTGACCTGGCGCTCGGCGGCGTCGGACATTTTCCTTGACCTGTCCTTGTCCTTGCCGGCCATGGCTTTGACCTTGTCGAGGATGCCCATGCAGCAGCTCCTTCCGAGACGTGACTCACTTTCGAAGGTACGGCAGGTATGTCCGACATGCCCAATTAAGCCCTCTTTGGTCTGGACCTCTCCGTCGCTACGGTGATACCGGCGATCGAGTCGGGGGAGGAACGCGCATGACGCGGCACAGCAGGATCCGTACCGGATGGACCGCGGGCGCGGCCCTCGCGCTGGCCCTGGTCAGCGGATGCGAGGGCCTGGAGGGCGACGGGGCCTCACCCACCGGCAGCGGCGCCGCCGCCCCGGCCGCCGGACCGGCCGTCAGCCCCCTGCGCAACCCCGACGGCACCGCCCCCGGCCTCGCCCCGGTCACCGGCGACGGCCCCGAGGCCACGGCCCGGCGGCTCATCGAGGACCTGGAGACCAAGGGACGCGGCCCGAAGACGGGCTACGACCGCGACGAGTTCGGCTACGCCTGGATGGACTCCGCCGACGGCGTCCCGCTCGCCCGCAACGGCTGCGACACACGCATTATCTCTATGGTTCGCGCCGTGACGGAAATGTTCTCGCAGCGTACGTGGGGTGTGGTCGGCTGTGCGTAGTGAGAGGCACATGAGTCACAGGCTGCTGTGTTCGCGCGGGAAGAGGGGCGTCCTTACGGCCACCGTTGCCGTCGCGCTCGTCGCGGGCTGTGACGGCCTGGAGCCGGGCGGAAGCTCTGCGGGGCCCGGACCGGACGCCGCTGCCGGGCAGGTGGCGAGCCCGCTGACGAATCCGGACGGAACGAAGCCGGGGCTCGGCGCGCTCACGTCGGAGGCGGACAGGGCGAACGCGCGCAGGCTCGTCGAAGAACTCACAGTCAAGGGGCGGGGGCCGAAGACGGGCTACGACCGTGACGAGTTCGGCTATGCGTGGATGGACACGGCGGATGGGGTGCCGCTGGCGAGGAACGGTTGTGACACCCGGAACGACTTGCTGAAACTTCATGGACAGGACGTCGAGTTCCGTAGGGGTTCCGACTGCGTGGTCGTGTCGATGGACCTCTACGACCCGTACACCGGCAAAGACATCGCCTGGAAGAAGGCCAAGGCCGCTGAGGTACAGATCGACCACGTGGTGCCGTTGTCGTACGCCTGGCAGATGGGTGCTTCGCGTTGGAGCAAGGAGAAGCGGCAGCAACTGGCCAACGACGTGCTGAATCTCCTGCCGGTCTCGGGCTCCACGAACTCCGCCAAACGCGATTCGGGTCCGGCGTCCTGGCTGCCGCCGAACAAGCCGATCCGGTGCTCGTACGCGGTCCGCTTCGCACAGGTTGCGGAAAAGTACGAGCTCCCGGTGACGGCCCCGGACAAGAGGATGATGCTTGAACAGTGCGGGGGCTGAGAGGGCCGTGGTGACCTGCGGAAATGCCGTCGCTTTCGCGCTGCGCGACGCATAGGCTCCTTTGCCGTGGCTGACCGCATACAGAAGATAGTGACGAAGCTGCCGGATCTGAAGAGCGTCACCGACGTGTGGAAGACGGCTGACCGCAGTCTCGGGCGGGGAGACGCTGCTTTCGTCGCGGACCTCGCTATCGCGCTCGCCGGGGCTTACGCCTCTGACGCCGGGCGGATATGGCAGTACAGGAGCGTCTTCGACTACCTGCTCCGGCTGCTGGCCACCACGCCCGCTCCCGGCAACGTCACCCAAGCACTGCGGCTGGTTTCTTCCGCAGAGGCCGCTGACAGGAAGCTGGACCGCTACGCCGCCTCCCTGCTGGCCTCCAACCAACCGGCCGAGGAGCTCGCAGTGGCGTTCACTGGACACGCCACTGAGGAACTTCGGGCCTGCTTGGTCCATGAGTTGATTCTCAGAGGCGTCGACGTCACGGAATCACCGGGGATCGCCGAGTGGGCGACATCACCGCACTGGAGGTTTCATCCGCTCGGATGGCTGCCATTGGCGCTGTCGGAGCTGGAAGGCCGACCGGAGCTGCCGAGCTACAGCCCTCGCGGTGGCAGCCACTCGATGCCGTACGGCCCGCCGGTAAACCGTGAGGTGCCGCGTGATGACCGAGCGCCCGTGCCGCCGGTCGAGGAGACGACGACCGAAGCCGTTGCCAAGGCCACCGGCGTTGCTGTGTCGAACTGGGCAGAGGAGTCGAACGGCCGGATCGAAGCACGAGTCTTCGATCTGGCGGCTCCTCTGGAAGCCGAGTCGGTTCCGAGGACGCTGTTGGCACTCGGGCTGAGGTGCCTGGAAGGCGCGGGGATGAAGAAGGCTGCCCTATCGGTTGCGGCCTGCCCGCCGGAGCACCCATGGCAGGTCCTCTTCGCCGCCGCGTCCACGGGAGGTGCCTACAACTCCGGCTTCCGCGGTGCCTACGGCCGGCTGGCAGCCTGGCAGTCCGTGGCCAGCCTCTCCGGTACGGAACAGGGCTGCCGCGTGGAAGAAGTTGAGGCGAGTGCACGGGCATGCGCTTGGTATGCCTTTGGCGCCGATACCAAGTGGTTCGAGCGTGTGGCATGGGACATCGGCCTCGTCGCAGTCTCTCCAGAACGCCGACGGCTGGCGATGCTGGCCGCGACGGACACCGACTGAGCGCGGTCCTGACCAGTGCGTGAGCCAATTCCTGAACCACTTCGCCGACCTCCTCGCGGCTGCCCGGCAAACAGCACTCAAGCCGGACACCTGCGAGTAGGCGGTACCGCGAGGGCTACGGGGACGGAACAGTCCGCATGGCACGGCGCAGACTGGCTCGCGCGGCGGTGAGGTCGTCCTCCGCCTCACGCAGTTGGCCCTCCAGGGCGGCGATCCGATCCCTGGCCTCTGACAGCGCTTGCTCCAGCGCGGTATTCCGCTGTTCGATCTGCTGTACCCGCTCGATCAGTTCGTGCTGGTTCGCACCCTCCAACTCGGCGCCGAGAGAGAGCCTGACTCGGTTACGGAGCCGATCGCGCTCCTTCTTGAGGTCCTTGATCTCTTCGCGGGCCAGTGCAAGGTCCGTCCGCAAACCGGCCGGAGACACCTGGGACGCCTCTGGAGTGTGGGAGTTCTGGCGACCTCGCGCTCGCTGGGCGGAGATGCCGTCCTGAACGGCCTGGTGCACCTGAGGCCGGTTGTAGACGAACCACGTGGACACCGAGGCATCCCGCGCCACTTGGGCAACGGTGATCCGTCGCCCCGAGCGGAGAAGGGCATCCACGGCGTCGAGTGCACGCCTTGTTTTGTCTTCGCTGTCCTTGGTGCGGCTGACACGCAAGCGCTCGACCCGGGCGTTCCGGTCGTTGCCGCCGGAAGCAGCAGGGATTTTCATTCGGAGCTCCGTGTCGTCAGTGCCTGCAGAGGGATGAAGGCCGCTGCGGAACGTGCCTTGCGCAGCTCGCGTGAGGCGGATTCGACGGCGGCCCGCTCCTCGGCGGGCAGCGCGTCCAGCTTCCGTCGCATCTCGTCGGCCGACTTCGAGTAGGCGCGGATTTGGTCGTCGAGATTGCGCACAACCCAGTCGGCGGCCTTCATGGCGAGGGCCGCTTCCTTGTCGGCGCGCAAGTCCGCGACCTGCTGTTCCAGGGCGGGGAGGTAGGAGGGATCGGGGCGGTAGAAGTCACACCCGGCGCACTGGAAGCGGATGCGGCAGTGCCCGCCGCCGGCCTTGACGTTGCTCGGCTCGGTGCAGCCGCCATAGGGGACCCCGACGCTGTCCACCTCGTAGGCGAGAGGATCGCCGAATCCGCGGGCTGCTCCGTGCCGGTCGACGGCGAGTGCCGCGACCGTGCGCACGGCCTCCTGCCTTCGGCTGAGGGAGACCTTGTAATAGCCCATGGTCACGTCCAGCGAACGGTGATCCATGAGGTCCCGCAGCACGTCGGGGCGGGTGCCCGCGTCCGCATGGCGCTGGGCGTAAGCGTGGCGGAAGCCGTAAGGGACGACCTGGGTGCGGTCGTAGGCGAGCGGGGTGCCGTCCTTGCCGAGCCGGTCGTCCACGAGGTCTGGGATCAGTTCGTCGAGCCAGTTCCGGAAGATCCGGTTGCAGAAATGCGAGGCGTTCAGATGCCCGCGGCGCGGCCGGTTGCGCTGTCCCGGCGAGGGAAACAGCCACTGGTCGCAGGCCGGGACGGCTGGTAGTGCATCGAGTGCTTTCTGCCAGGCTTCGATCACCTGGGCAGTGCTCTCCGAGATGGGCAGCCGACGGCCGTGGCGGCGCCGTTTGTGGTTGTCGTAGATCAGCGTCGGTTTGCCGTCGATCCGCTCCAGGCAGTCGCGGCGCAGGCTGGTGATCTCGCCCGGACGTCGGCCGGTGTCCCGGAGAACCGCGTAGACCACCTGGTACATCCGCGCGAAGTCGGCGGCCGCCCAGCCGCCGCTCGCGTACCCCGACGAGGTGCCCAGCAGTTGGAGGTGCGCGTCGAGCTGGGCGATGACGTGCTCGGGGATCGCACGGCCGAGATCGTCCTCGGTCACTTCCACTGCGGAGATGCTATGGAAGCGGGGGTTGACCGCGAACCCGCCGGGCACGTGGTCCATCATCCCGGCCTGCCGTGCGTACTCCAGGAACGCGCGCCAGTGGCGTAGCAGTGCTCTGCGGTGGCTGGTGGAGTAGTCGTGACCGTCCTCGGGCCGCTTGGTGATGCGGAACATGTCCACTACGGCGTTCATGTCAGCCATGGCGAGGCGCTCCGGCTCATCCCCGTGGGGGCAGCCTGCCAGCGCGGAGGACGCGATGGTCGCCGCGTAGACGGTCTGCCGTAGGTCCATGACGTTGGGGCGTGCCGTGCGGCCGTACTCCTTGACCAGTTCCCGCAGCCAAAGCTGCCGCACCGGACGGAAGTCGATGTCGCCATGGACAGCGGTATACCTGCGCCCGCGTCCCGCCGTCAGCCCGATGAGTGCGCACTCCCATACGTCGCCCGAGGTCGGATCGGTGCCCTCGAACTCGACGCGTGCGCGTCGGACGTGCAGGAGAACACCGTTCAGGACGCCGGAGGCCGCAGCCGGAAGCCCGGAGGAGAAGGAGGCGTCCAGGTCAAGGAGCGAGCCGAGTCCGATGGGGAGGCCGGCCACAATACGGCGCACTCGCTGGGGGACCAGGCTGATGCCGGCGTCGTCGCGCTGCTGGAGCCCGTACAGGAGCTCCTGGCGGACCGCCGGGCTCACATTGGCGAGCGAGAACTGGGAGACGCCTGGCATCGCCCCGTTCGGGGAGGTGTTAGGCCTGCGGCGGGAGGGGTCCGGGGTGTGCGTGGTGTCGAAGTCCGCAGGGTTCCCCAGGAGATAACGGGCCTTCCTGCAGGCGTCGCAGCGGGACCCGTTGCTCGCGACATGGGCGGTGCAGGAGGCCACGGAGCAGATGAACACGCTGGTCGTCGGGTTACCAGGATCGGCAGTGAACAGTGCCTGAACGGGGTCCCACTCATCTGCCCGCCAGCCCGACGGGAGGCGTGCCGCTAGCCATGACGGCCACTCCGATTCAACGGAGACGGAGGCGACGACAGCCGAGCGGAGAGGTGCAATGGTCATCGCTGCAGCTCCGAGGCGAGACTGTCGACGGCTGCGACGGCCGCGCGGAGATCCTCGTCCTGGGCGTGCACGTACACGGCTGTGCTCGCCGACGAGGCATGGCCCAGGAGTGTCTGCACGACGTCCGGAGCGACCCCGTTGCGGATCCAGCGGGTGGCGGCAGTGTGCCGCATCATGTGCGGCCGGGCGGTCAGACCGCAGCGTCTCCCAATCCGTTCGACCACTTGCTTGGTGTTGGAGTACGACAGAGGGCGTCCCGCGTGGACGCCGACGAGGTTGACGAAGACGTAGTCACAGTCGGCGGAGCCGGCCACCTGCTCGCGCTCGGCGAGATGATCGCGATACCGATGCACCACCTCTGGCGTCAGGGGAACCATGCGAGGGCGCCCGGCCTTGGCCCGTGCCTCGTTGACGTTGTCCTGTCGAGGCCTGACGTGCAGGTGTGCGCCACCGGTTCGGCAGCCGAGGTGGGTGGAGTCGGGAAGTAGATGCATGTCCTCGCGCCGCAGTCCGAGGACTTCGCCGATGCGGAGTCCTGCTTCCAGGAGGACGGTCAGTAGCAGCCGGTCACGCGCGGTGCGAGCGGCGCCGAGGATCTGATCCGTCTGGGCGTGAGTGAGCGTCTGTGGCGCCCGCTCGATCTCCGGCGTTTTCAGGGCGCGGGCTTTGATCATCAGGTGCTGGCCGCCCTCGCCGGGATCGAAGCTGGCCGGGGCGTGGGCAAGGAAGCGGGGCTCGCTGAGACGCGCGGCGACTTCGTGGGCCACGTGTCCCTGGACGGCGCAGAAGCGGAGGAACTCGCAGACCGCGGTGAGCGTGGCGTTGACCGTCCTGCCGGTCGGAGGCTGCCCGTGCCGGGTCGGTGTCCGCTCGACGTGGAACTTGAACATGCTCATGTCCCCGAGCCGGACGGTCCTCCAGTCGGTACCCCGCTCTGCGCACCAATTGAGGAAGCGGCCGATTCTGGGGATGTATGCGCGCTGTGTCTGCGGTGACCGCCCGGCTCCGCGCAGGTACAGGGAGAACTCGCGGGCCTCGGGGTGAGGCGCGTAAGTCTCCTCGTCGACCAGGAGCCAGGTGATCTCGCCGGTGGTAGGCGACACGGCCTTCTCTGTACGTAACGTCACGGGATCTGCTTCCTGCCTCCGATGTCACTCATGTGCCTCACGGCGTGACTGATAACTGCGAGGGACAGGAAGGGGTTACGGCTGTGCCTCATGTGGATCGCAGTCAGGAGGGAGATAGAGATAACACGCAACGACCTCCTCAAGCGCGACGGCCAGGAGATCCGCTTCCGCTCCGGCTCCGACTGCGTGGTCGTCGAGATGAGCCTCGACGACCCCTACACCGGCACGACCATCGAGTGGCGCAAGCAGGAGGCGAGCGAGGTCCAGATCGACCACGTCGTGCCGCTGTCCTACAGCTGGCAGATGGGCTCCTCGCGATGGACGGAGAGCAAGCGCGAGCAACTGGCCAACGACCCCCTCAACCTGATCCCCGTCCAGGGCCGCGCCAACTCCGCCAAGCGCGACTCCGGACCCGCCTCCTGGCTCCCGCCGGCCAAGCAGGTCCGGTGCGCGTACGCGGTCCGCTTCGCCCAGGTCGCCGCCAAGTACGAACTGGCGGTGACCGCGCCCGACCGGGAGGCGATGCTCCGCCAGTGCGGCGGCTGACACCGCCCTCGGCCGGCCGGAGTGATCAGGTCGACAACGGTTCGGTACAACCCGGGGCCGCCTGTCGGTGTCGGCCTATACGCTCGACGCGACATCCGCCCGTTCCAGGTACCAGGAGCAGCCATGCACGGCCACGGCTACACGCAGCCGGTGAAGCAGCCACCCTCACCCGGGTATCTGGTCTCCATGCGCGTGCTGTTCGTGACCCTGTCGGTCCTCACCTGCGGCTTCCTGACCTGGGTGATGCTGCTGCGACTGGCGGTCGTCACCCGCAGGTCCGTGGACTGGGGCCTGTTCGTGGCGGTCCTGGCCGTCGACATCCTCAGCATCGTGCTGATCGGGACCGAGCCCGGCGACGAGATCCACACCCCCGGCGGCTACACCGGACTCGCGCTGCTGCTCATCACACTCGTGGCCGTGATCGCCTACTACATCGCGGCCGACGTGCGCCACTTCCAGCAGCAGCGGTACGGAGGCTACGCCCCGACCCCCACCCCCGGCTACGGCTACCCGCAGCCGCAGTACCCGGGCGGCCCCGGCACCCCGCCGCCCGGCGGCCCCGGCTCCCGCAACCCCTTCAAGGGCAAGCCCGCCCTCGTCGTCGGCGCGGCGGTCGCGGCCCTGCTGGTCATCGGCGGCAGCGTGTGGGCCGTGACCGCCAACGGCGGTGACGACAAGGACAAGAAGCCGGTGGCCGGCAAGAGCGACGACCCGAAGCCCTCCGGCTCCGGCGGCGATGCCCCGGTCAACCCCGGCGACGGCAGCGGCGACGGCGGCGAGGACCCCGACAACCTCAACGAGGGCCGCCAGGCCGGCGAGTCCAAGGTGCTCTGGTACAAGGAGGCGCCCGACGCCCCCGGCTCCGGCGCCGACGCCAACGGCATGTGGATCACCGACAAGACCGCGGTGAAGGCGGCGTACAAGCAGGTCTTCGCCTACAACGTCGGCGACGGCAAGCCCAGCTGGGACCCGATCGCCTTCCCGGAGAAGATCTGCGCGGTCACCCCGGAGAAGACGGCCGACGACAAGATCGTCGTCGCCTACATGAGCGGCTCCAGCGACCGCGCCAAGTGCAACAAGCTCCAGGAGATCGACCTCGCCACCGGCGCGAAGGGCTGGACGGAGGAGGTCGCCGACGGCGAGCTGTTCGACTCCACGCTCTCCGTCGAACTCTCCGTCAGCGGCACCACCCTGATGGTCGGCCGCTCCCAGTCCGGCACCGCCTACGACGTCACCAGCGGCAAGAAGCTGTACGACAAGAAGCGGTACGGCGACGCCTGCTTCCCCGCCGGATTCGCCGGCAGCGCGAAGAAGCTCGTCCAGGTCGCCTCCTGCGGCGCCGGCGGCAACACCGAGCACGACGAGGTCCAGGGACTCGACCCGAAGACCGGCAAGGTCCTGTGGACCTACAAGTACGACAAGGGCTGGCGGGTCGCCCGCGCCTACTCCGTGGACCCGCTGGTCGTCTACGCCACCAACGAGGACAAGAAGGTCTGGAACATCTCCACCTTCACCTCCGGCGGCAAGGTCCTCGAACAGGTCGGCGTCGACGAGGACTTCGCCCCCGAGTGCGGCTGGGCCATCCTCGAACGCGACCTCCAGGGCTGCTCCGGCGTCGCGGTCGCCGCGGGCACCCTCTACCTGCCCACCGAGGCGACCAGCGGCGCCAACGAGATCGTCGCGATCAACCTCGCCACCGGCAAGGAGAAGTGGCGGACGAAGTCCCCCGCGGACGAGTCGATGATGCCGCTGAAGGTCGAGGGCGACCAGCTCGTCGCGTACGTCCAGCCGTCCTACGACGCGGGCGGCCAGGTGGTCGCCATCCCGACCGGCGGCAGCGCCCACGCGCCGGCCAAGCTGCTGCAGAACCCGCAGGGCGTCGCGGACATCGAGAACAGCTTCTACTCCAAGGACGTCGACTGGGTCGACGGGCGGTTCTACATCTCCACCACCCGCCTGACCGGAAACGACGAGTCGAAGGAGAAGTTGATGCTCGCCTACGGCAAGTGACCTTCTTCGCCGCTCTCTGCGGCTCTTTCCCCGTCGTCCCCGCTTCCCCGAGGTAGTCACGCCATGAGCCAGCCGCCGCAGCAGCCGGGGTACGGGTATCCGCAGACGCCGCCGCAGCCCCAGCCGGGGTACGGCTACCCCGGTCAGCAGCCCGGGCAGCCGGGGCCGTACGGGCAGCCGACGCCGGCGTACGGGCAGCCCGGGCAGCCGCAGTACGGCTATCCGCAGGCGACCGTGCCGATGCAGCCCCAGCCCGGCGGGCCGGGCGGCGGACGGAAGATCAACGCGCAGCTGGCGATCATCGTGTCGGCCGTCGTCGCGATCGCGCTGATCATCGGCGGCGGGGTCTGGTACGCCAAGTCCTCCGACGACGGCGGCAAGGACGACACCGCCAGCTCCAGCGGGGGCACCGGTGGCAAGGGCGGCACCGACGAGAAGGGCGGCGAGGGCGGCGAGTCCTCCGCCGGCACCGAGAAGGTCCCCTCCGACCCCGCCGCCAAGGTGCTCTTCCAGGTTCCCGCGCCCGCTGTGAGCAAGGACGACAGCAGCGTCGTCGTCTCCGGCTCCTGGCTCACCGACAAGGTGTACGCCAAGAGCGGCATCGCCGAGGTCGTCGGGTACGACCCCGGCAAGGGCAGCAAGCAGTGGTCGATCAAGCTCGCCGGTCCGGTCTGCGCGGCCAGTCAGCACGTCACCGACGACAACAAGACGGTCGTCATCCACCAGCCCGCCATGCCGACCAAGGCCGAGCCCTCGCACGGCTGCACCCAGGTCGCCGTCCTCGACCTGGACGCCGGGAAGACGGTGTGGACGAAGACCGCCGGTGACCAGCCGATCAACTTCAGCAACGTCACGATCAGCGGCGACACCGTCGCGGCCGGCAGCACCGAGGGCGGCGTCGGCTTCGACATCGCCAACGGCGGGGTCCTCTGGTCCCCGAAGGCGACCGACTCCTGCTACGACGCCGGGTACGGCGGCGGCGACAAGCTGGTCGCGGTGCGCAAGTGCGGCTCGTACGACGCCCGGCAGCTGAACATCCAGACCATCGACCCGAAGAGCGGGAAGGTGATCTCCGAGTACAAGATGGCCAAGGGCATCGAGTACGCGGGCGTCGTGTCCACGGACCCGCTGGTCGTGGCCGCCGACGTCGGTGACTCCGCCGGTGACGGCAGCGGCATCTCGGACTTCTTCTCGATCGACAACAAGACCGGCAAGCTGCTGACCCGCATCTCGGTCCCCGGCGAGCAGTTCGCGGCCCGCTGCGACACGATCACCAAGATCGAGAACTGCACGGGGCTCGCGGTCGGCGAGAACCGGCTCTACATCCCGACCGAGGAGCACGAGGGCAGCGGCGAGTCCTACAGCCGGACCAACGAGGTCGTGGCCTTCGACCTGGCCACCGGAAAGCAGACCGGGCAGCGGGCGGACGCCGGCGAGGACTACACGATCACCCCGCTGCGCATGGACGGGGGCAACGTGATCGCCTACAAGCGGCCGCCGTACGACAAGGGCGGTCAGATCGTCAGCATCGACGGCGGGTCGTTCAAGCAGACCACGCTGCTGGAGAACCCGGCGACCGAAGCGGTGCGGGACGTGGAGTCCAGCATGTCGCCGGACTACTCCGAGATCCTCTACTCGCAGGGGCACCTGTACATGTCGCAGGTGTTCGCCAGCGAGCCGACCAGCGCGGACGAGAAGGAGTACCTGGCGATCGGGTTCGGCACGAGCGGCTGAGTCCGCGGTGCGTCTCGGCGCCTCTCGGTGCGCTGGAGTGCGCTTGAGTGCCCTTCGGCCCCGTTCCCGCTTTCCGCGGGGGCGGGGCCCTCTCGTGGGTGCGGGGCGCTGCGCGGGGG